>JASMKZ010000041.1 GCA_030748955.1 Fidelibacterota bacterium
TCGCCTTCCTCAGCAACTGAATTACCATCACTTAAAACTATTCCTCCAGCTATGGTTGCAGTGAATTCATATGCACCAGGTTCATCTTCCCAATTGGGTTGATTTTCAGGGCCACCACCCAAATTATAAAATACAGGATCAATCACATCACCCAAAATATCATTTATTACAAAGTCATATGTTTCAACAATATCTAAAACCATGTCTTCGGAAGCATCATAATATTTAAAACTAAGAACATCTCCTTCAGCATTACTACGAAGCTGCATTTCATATATAATTTGACCCGCATAAGGACCAAATGGTGGATTCAATTGTACGGCAACACCACGAACATTGTCATCTGCATCAAATGCTGCAAACATGTCGCCTTCCTCAGCAACTGAATTACCATCACTTAAAACTATTCCTCCAGCTATGGTTGCAGTGAATTCATATGCACCAGGTTCATCTTCCCAATTGGGTTGATTTTCAGGGCCACCACCCAAATTATAAAATACAGGATCAATCACATCACCCAAAATATCATTTATTACAAAGTCATATGTTTCAACAATATCTAAAACCATGTCTTCGGAAGCATCATAATATTTAAAACTAAGAACATCTCCTTCAGCATTACTACGAAGCTGCATTTCATATATAATTTGACCCGCATAAGGACCAAATGGTGGATTCAATTGTACGGCAACACCACGAACATTGTCATCTGCATCAAATGCTGCAAACATGTCGCCTTCCTCAGCAACTGAATTACCATCACTTAAAACTATTCCTCCAGCTATGGTTGCAGTGAATTCATATGCACCTGGATTATCTTCCCAATTGGGCGGATCTGCCATCAGTATGCTCATTGTTGAAAAAATTATTGTAAAAAATATATTCATCTTTTTCATCTTCATTTTGGATTATTTCTCCTTATAAATTATAAAAATATGTTAAGAAATTTTATGATTAATTTTCGGATCTCCCTCCGCTTCTGTATAAAATCTTTTTTTATCCCCTGAAAAAAGAATACTACTCACTCCTATTAAATTTACGTTCTTGCACTCATTCATTGTTGTAACATAATGTAACTTTTACCGTTAAAATTACAATGCATAACCACATGGCTAGTTTGAGCGAAATCACACTACGAGAATTAATAATTTAAATAGATTTTGTAAATAATTTCCCTGGATGTTGCTGAACAATATTTTTTAATTCCAACATTAGAAGGATGGAGAGCACTTCTGGGGTATCCTTTTTCAACTGAATACAAAGTGCATCTATGTGAATGGGATTCTGACTTAACTGTTGAAAAACCAATTCTTCCTCACAATTCAATTTGGGTACTAATTCCACTTGTTTGGATGGAGATTGAAGCTGAAATTCTGATAATATATCATCTACATTTGTAACCAATCGTGCCCCCTGCTGAATAAGCCGGTTTGTCCCAATAGATTTGGATGAATCTGTTTGTCCGGGCAAGGAAAATACTTCCCTATTTTGATCTAAAGCATTGAGAGCAGTAATTACCGCACCACTCTTTTTCCCGGCCTCTATAACCAATACGCCTTTCGATAAACCACTAATAATTCGATTTCTCTTTGGAAAATTTACCGCATCAGGTTTAGTACCAGGAACAAATTCAGATAAAAAAGCTCCCCTCTCTAATAGGATATCCTGAAGCTTACGATTTTCTCTAGGGTAGCATATATCTAATCCATTTCCTAAAACAGCAACGGTACTCCCGTTATATTTGTGTACTGTTTTATGTGCCCAGGTATCAATTCCACGTGCAAAACCACTCACTATACAAAAACCTGCTCTTATGAGGTCAAGCGTGAGCAATTTGACCATCTTTTTCCCGTAGGCAGATGGATGGCGGGTGCCAACAATGCCTATGCAGGGCAATTGTGGAATTTTACCTAATACAAATATCCCAACAGGAGCATCATAAATAATTTTCAAAAGTTCAGGATATTCAGAATCCCAATAGGTGAAATATCGTGCACCCATAGATTCTGTTGTTGTCACAGCCCTTTTTCCAATATCTAAATTAATACGTTTAACATTGGCAGCCAATTCTCCAGATATACCCTTAACCTGCATCATATCTGCTTTTGATAATGTAGTAATGTCATCCAGCTCCGGATATTTTCTGAGCAATGCACGAATTCGGCGAGGCCCCATTCCGGGGACTGCAGAAAGACTAATCAGATGAGATTTCGAAATCATGGGGTTGGGACTGAATGAGTTCTGCTATGGATTGGATAGCTTCTTTGATATTTTTTCCACTTACAGATGAAATCTGCACAATGGGTATTTCCTTTGAAACTTTTTCCAACTCTAATAATTCCGTCGGAATCAGGTCTGTTTTCGTTAACAGCAGTAGTGAAGGTCGTTTTATTAATTCGAGATTATGTTTTTTAAGCTCATTTCTGAGCGTTACAAAATTTTTATATATTTCCTCATCAACGCATTCTACAAGATATACCAATACTTTGGTTCGTTCAATATGGCGTAGAAATTGACTGCCTAAGCCTTTCCCATCTGAAGCACCTCGAATGAGTCCAGGAATATCGGCCATCACAAATGAATTGTAATCTCCATATTTTACAATGCCTAAATTGGGCACCAGGGTAGTAAAAGGATAATCTGCAATTTTGGGCTTTGCATTGCTGACTTTTGAGATAAAAGTAGATTTACCTGCATTGGGAAAGCCTACTAGTCCTACGTCTGCTAATACTTTTAACTCTAATTCTATTTTTAATTCTTCGCCAGGTTGTCCATCATTGGCAATTTTGGGAGCGGTATTCTGCTGAGTTTTGAATCGTGCATTCCCAAAGCCACCGTTGCCGCCCTTTGCTGCAATATAAGATTCATTTTCTCCCGTAAGGTCTTTAAGAATTTGCTTAGTTTCTGCATTTTTTATAATGGTTCCCGGCGGAATTTTGATAATAATATCTTTACCATTTTTACCATGCATATTCTTCCCGCTGCCATTTGCTCCATTTTCAGCACGATATAAATGGTTAAGGGTGATATCCTGAAGGGTACCAAGTTGCTTATCAACTTGGAAAATGATACTGCCACCATGCCCACCATCTCCACCGCTAGGACCGCCTTTAGGTCTAAATTTCTCTCTAAGAAAGGCAATGCAGCCCATGCCTCCGCTGCCAGCTTTCACCGCGAGGGTTGTATGATCAATGAATTTCATGTAAACGAATCAGGTTGGGACATAATTCTCTTTTTCCTACATATTTTGAATCAGGGCATCTCCAAACTCAGAACATTTTAGTAATGTAGCTCCTTCCATTAGACGTTCAAAATCGTAGGTGACTGTTTTATCACTGATAGTTTTATTCATGGATTCTACAACTTTATCCGCTGCTTCCTGCCAATTCAAATAACGGAGCATCATTTCCCCTGATAATATTACCGATCCCGGATTCACCTTGTCCATGCCTTCATATTTAGGGGCTGTGCCGTGAGTGGCTTCAAAAATTGCCTTTCCAGTGATAAAATTGATATTCCCACCGGGAGATATTCCAATTCCGCCTACTTGCGCTGCCAGTGCATCAGAAATATAATCACCATTTAAATTCATGGTGGCGATAACATCATACTCAGATGGTCGAGTCAAGATTTGTTGGAGAAATGCATCTGCAATCACATCCTTTACGATGATTTTCCCTTCAGAAACTGCTTTATCTTGTGCTGTATTTGCGGCATCTTTTCCATCTTTTTCCATGATGCGGTCATACTCTGCCCAAGTAAATGTTTGATCTGAAAATTTTTGTTCAGCAATCTCATAGCCCCAGTTCTTGAATCCCCCCTCAGTGAACTTCATAATATTACCTTTGTGTACCAGGGTTACTGTTTTCCGTTTTAAACGGATTGCATATTCGATGGCATCATAAACCAGTCTTTGAGTACCCTCTTTTGACACTGGCTTTATTCCAATCCCCGTTGTTTTAGGAAAACGAATTTTCCCAAATCTATCAGAAAAGTGATTTTTCATGAGATCCAAAAACCGTGTAACATCTTCAGATCCTGCCTCAAATTCAATACCGGCATAAATATCTTCTGTATTTTCACGGAAAATTGCCATGTCAATTCGTGATGGATCTTTAACCGGAGATGGCACCCCTTCATACCAGCGAACCGGACGGAGACATACATATAAATCTAACTCCTGTCTAAGTGCCACATTGATAGATCGAATTCCACCGCCAACTGGAGTAGTAAGAGGTCCCTTAATTGCTACAAGATACTCATTGATGAAATTCAAAGTTTCCTGAGGAAGCCATGTATCCGGTCCATACACATCATTTGATTTTTCACCTGCATACACTTCCATCCAATGGATTTTCTTTTTGCCCCCATATGCCTTTTCTACAGCAGCATCTAGAACACGAACTGCAGATGCCCAAATATCAGGTCCAATTCCATCCCCTTCAATAAAAGGAATAATAGGATTATCCGGAACAATAAGCTTTTTCCCATCCATTGTAATTTTTTTCCCCATTAATGGCACCTGTACTTTATGCATTTTTTTTCTCTTTCTTTGTTGTTGATTTTTTATCTAAACCACTACTTTTTGATTCTGGATTATCTTCCTTTTTTGATCCACTTTTTGCTGAATTATTAGACTCAGTTACATCAACTTTTGATTTGGTATCATTTTTATAATCTGTTAAATAAAAACCTGACCCTTTAAAAATTAATCCAGTTCCTCCCGTAATGACCCTATTAATTTTTCCTTCACATTTCTCACAATTGGATTTGGCAATTTCACTCATTTTCTGAAAATAGGAAAAATGGGTATCACACTCACTACAATAATAATTATACGTTGGCATACATATTCTTTTGAAGCGCCGCAATTGCCGACACATTAATAATATCATCTACAGAACATCCCCGGGACAAATCATGTACGGGTTTATTCAAGCCTTGTAATAAGGGGCCCCAGGCAGCATAACCTCCCAATCGTTGAGTAATTTTATAAGCGATATTTCCTGCATCTAAATTGGGGAAAATGAGCACATTCGCCCCACCATTGATTGGGGAATTTTCTATTTTCGATTCATTCACTTCCGGGATAATTGCTGCATCAAACTGTACTTCTCCATCATGAATGATTTGTGGATATTTTTTTCCAAATATTTCCACAGCATCTCTCACTCTATCCACTCGGTAATGACTGGCACTACCTTTAGTTGAAAATGATAAAAACGCAACCACTGGTTCTTCACCAGTAAGAAAGTGATGAAACTCTGCCGATTCAGCTCCTATTGTAGCCAATTGTTTACTATCTGGTTCGGGGATAACGGCACAATCTCCAAAGGTAAATGCATTATCTCCTTCAGGAGATAACATGAAAAATACACTGGATACATTATTGGATGTGGGACGAATTCCAATCATTCGAATTGCTGATCTGATGACTTCACTACTGGATGTAACGGCTCCTGCAACCAAACAATCGGCATCATCACATGCCACCATTGCCATTGCAAAATGCAAAGGGTCATTTATAAACTCCCGGAGATCGTCTGCTGGCCAATTATTGGTAAATGGTAAAGTATTGAGATAGTCCAAATAAAGGTCAACATTTCCCTGAAAATCTTCTATCTGTAAAATATTAAATCCCATTGAGGTTAATTCTTTTGCCGCGTCTTCAATTCGGGCATTACTAATTTCAGGCAGAACAATTTTGGCTCCGGCTTCTTTCCCCAAATTAATTATTCTATCTCGGTATTTATACATTTTTATATTTATTTTTCAAGGCTTTATCTACATGAGCCGGAACATAATCACTCACATTCCCACCTAGCGATGCAGCCTCTCGAACCATTGCAGAGCTCACATGCGTATATTTGGCATGGGGCATAAGAAATAAAGTGCTGATATCCTCATTAAGATTTCTATTCATTAACGCCATTTTAAATTCAAATTCAAAATCTGATAATGCTCTCAGCCCACGAATTGCGGCTACGGATCCATGTTTTACTGCATGATCAACCATAAGCCCTTCAAAAGAATCTACTTCAATATTTTCCAGCTCTGATACGGCTTTGGCAATTAAAGATATACGTTCTTCATGGGAAAACAAGGGGGAATTCTTTTCTGTATTTCGGGCAACAGTTACAATAACTTTATCAAATAAATGGACGGCTCTCTCAATAATATCTAGATGCCCGTTGGTTATAGGATCAAACGATCCGGGATAAATTGCTATTTTCATGCAGCAGATTTCCAAAAAACCACCTGAGTACTACCATAATGTTTCACCCGAACATTGGTCTCATCAATTGACTCTTTTTTCATTTCCATGCAAAAGATTCCGCCGGGTTTCAGGAATTGCTTTGCCTTGTCTTTCACACTTGAAAAACTCACTTCTGAGTAAGGTGGGTCTGCCAATACAATATCAAATCGTTGGTTTTTTACCTGAATTAAATATTTTTGCACATCCATCAAAATTAATTTTGAATTTTCAGACTCAAATAATTCTATATTTTTTTGTAGTACCTTAAACACACGCCGATTTTTTTCAACAAATACAACCCGAGAAGCCCCCCTACTCATTGCTTCAATCCCCAATGTACCAACCCCTGCATAAAGATCCAATACTTCTAAACCATCGAAAGGTTCTAATATCTGAAAAATAGATTTTCTTACTTTTGCCTGGGTGGGTCTAACATGAAGATTTTTTACATCAAACAATTTTCTACCTTTGTACTTTCCTGCAATAATAGAAGTCATACCTGATTTGTTTGTACTTTTAGATAATATTCTCCCGATTCTAAATGGTAAACCGATAGCATAAATTTTTGTATTAATCCATTGTCAGCCATTTGAAGTAAATAGGAGATTATGTCAGATGACCGTCCGTACAATTCAAAATTATTCCCGGAAGAATTAATGGATATTTTGTTTGAAAATACTGTCTTTGTAGCGAGGGATTTCAATGTTTCGATACTCCCTCCTTTTTTATTTCCTTCCCAGGGGAAATTTAAACTTACATAATTAATCTCATCTTTCCTGAAAATTTCACAAGGGATGTTATCTTCTATTCGATACCCCAATGTAAAATTTTGTAGTGAATTCAATTCTTCAGCTACAATAGTAACTTTTACATAATCAGAATTAAAATGAGCCTCTGACAACTGTAAATCTTTAAAATATCCACTTTCAATTATTAAATCAACTACCTGATTTAAAACCATGTCCGGAGAAATTTTAGGCTCAGGATTCATAAATATACCAGTGCTAGCAATTATAATTATTACACTCACAGCCCAAGCATAAATTGCCAATTTAGCCTTTGTATTTTTATTTTTTTCAACGGTTTTTTTTATAGGATCTTCTGATATGACTTCTACTTTTTTTTGCAGATAAGACCAACTTGCATCTGAGGTCTCTTTTTGAATTCCTGGTTCAGCAATAAAGTTTGGGTTAAACATCTATACCACCAAATGAATTTCCCGTTTCTGCAAGTGCCAAAGTATTATATTCATGTACTTTTTCATCTTCAGCAGTTTCCAAAACTAATAAAGGATTTAATAAAGTGAGATTCTGAATTTCCAATTTATGAAAGAACTTAACATCTTTCATATTCCCATCAGTGGTGTAAAAGTATACCTTCTGAGCAGATGTGAAATTTTTAGAATTGTTATTCTGAATATTAATGATATCCTGACAAATATTTCCAGCAATATCCTTATCTCCAAATTGCCAATTTATTTTACTTTTTTTCTCTGATCGATGGAACGAAAAATAGGTCGTTAATTTCTCATTATTAATATAAAGCAATTCATCATTTTTTTTCTTCCCAATTTTCCAGATGAGATAGCTCTCATGTTTATGGGCATGCATCCATTGGCGAGCACCAACTTCTGCAGAAAAAATCCCAACACTGAGTCCATTAATCTTTGATTTTAAAAGACTCATATTTTTATTAAAAGATTGGCGAATAGTTTTGGGAATCCCAATATTTAAAACTCTACCTAATTTTGGATTAAAAGAATAATGGTAGTAATCTATTATTTTATTTAACGTTTCATCTCTACTTTGCTTTAAATGCCAATTTATCATTTCTTCACTATTATTTGCTGCATAACAAGTAGAAAATAAGACGTTTCTACTATCTAGGCTGAATGTACAAATGAGGTTGCCATTTTTAATATTGGAAAATATCTCCTCTAGGACTTCATAATAATGCTCATCAATTTTATCAGAATTTTTCAACTCTTTTTTAATAGAACCATACTGGGTCACCATAGGGCCTGCCTCGGATGGAACCCAATTCAGATAATAGTAGTTTTCACCAGATTGAGAAATTGCCAACATTCAGTTTTTTCCTATTCTGCCCAACTTTTTTGTGTTCCCTTAATAAAACCGTGGTCTCCAGCTTCAAAAGTAAAAACACCAAAACGAGATTCAGTATAAGGCTCTTCTAATAGATGTAAAGGTGATGTTACGGTAAAGATATCTTCATCTCCTGTAGTATCAATTTCAAAAACATAGGGATCATTGGTTAAAGGACAGTGGAGCATATTGGTATTCAAATGATATTTTTTCCTAAGGTAATCCGTTCTAATTTCAGAGCGTGTTACAATATCAGTTTCATAGATTTCTCTGAAATGTTCATCTGCTTTATAGCTGTGCAAATCCTTAACATTTACAAACATAGTATCAATATTCCCAGATTCAGGGTTATTTAACCCCACGGTGTAAATGGTATCCTCATAGGAAAAATACAAATCGGTAGCAGAACTGAAAGTAGTATCCACTCTGATCTCAAACCCCCTTTCCAACTTAACAGGATAAGAATTCCCATTTAAATTAATAATTTGCTCATCGGTAAATAAACTATCTGCAATGAGAGAATCCATAGCAGCTTCTACCAATTCAAATAGATGCTCTCCATCATAAGTATAGCCCCCTGTTATTTCAAAATAAAATTCTTGTGTATTTGCAATGGAGGTCATTCTATGTCTACCCAAATTTCGAAATTTAACTTCTTCTTTCCAAACAGATTGGGGCAGATAAACCGTAAGTAGTAAAAGAAGTGCGGAAAATATTATCCCCCAGTCAAGAATACTTATTTTTCTTTCATAATTTTGATCATGCATATCCATTTTCCCTGATTAATTTATTTGAATATAAGATAATAATTTTTCATACGTTTTGCTACCGATTCCAGGCACCAACATTATATCCTCCAAGGTGTTGAACTCACCTAATTCAATACGTTTATTAATTATTTTTTCAGCAGTCTTTTCTCCGATTCCCGGGAGTGATATAAGCTCGTCAATTCCTGCGCTATTAATATTGACCTTACCTGCAGATTCAATATCATCCTCATCCAATCCCGCATAAAATTTTACTACATCTGCATTGCTACCAATAAGGGTAATTTGATCTGTGCCTGTATTATAATGCTCCTTCGCTGCTTTCACTGCCATGCCCAACATAAACAGGGATGCAAGAATAATAACCACCGTTCTTTCCTGAGTGGTGAATATTTTCATTAACGTAATTTCTCAAAGTTTACATCGTTACCCAGTTCTTGCGACAATTCCTCCATGAGAGATTTTGCCTTTTTCGATACCTTTTTTGGAGTTTCAATATTAACCCGTACCAACTGGTCTCCATGATGATTCCTGTTCAATTCCTGCATCCCTTTTCCACGAAGCCGCAGAACCTGCCCTGACTTTATCCCTGCCGGTATTTTCAGTTTTACTTTACCAGATAAGGTAGGCACTTCAATGGTGGTTCCAAAAACTGCATAGGGATATTTAATCCAGCTTTCCAGAAAAATATCACTTCCTTCCCGGGAAAAAAGGGCATGCTCTTTTTCAGTAAATTGTACAATGAGATCCCCTGGAGATCCACCTTCGCCAGGATGATTCCCTTCTCCTTGCTGGGTCATATAATTCCCTGAAGATACTCCTGCAGGAATTTCTAACTTTATGGTGGCAGCATTTTTCTCCCTGCCCTGCCCACGGCACTTTGAACATGGGTTAGACACCACCTGACCCTTGCCCTTACAATGGTTACAGGGTTGTATATTCACAACTTGCCCAAGGAATGATTGCTGAACCTGACGAATTTCACCAGATCCCTGACATGAGGGGCAATTAACGGGATTTGACCCTGGCGCTGAACCATTTCCCCGGCAATTTTTACAGGGTTCAAAACGTTTAATTTTTACCGTTTTTTCAGTGCCTTGGTAAATTTCTTCCATTGTGAGTACAATATTTATTTTCAAATCAGACCCACGCAAACTTTGCGCTCCTCTTCCTCGACCTCCACCACCGAAAAAGCTGCCAAATCCGGATGAACTGAAAATATCTCCAAAATGATCAAAAATATCATTCATATCCATATGCTGAAAGCCACCGCCTCCACCGCCGGATTGGGTATAAGCGCTGTGACCAAATTGGTCGTACCGGGCACGCTTTTGTTCATCACTGAGAATAGAATATGCTTCAGCAGCTGCCTTGAATTTTTCTTCTGAAGCAGAATCACCAGGGTTTTTATCTGGGTGATATTTCATTGCCACCTTTCGGTAGGCGCTCTTAATCTCTTTGGCATCTGCATTTTTGGAGACACCTAAAGTATCGTAAAAATCTCCCATCAGCTTTTACTCACCACTACTTTGGCATGACGGAGAATCTTATCATCATACTTATAGCCTTTCTCAAACTCCTTCAATATTACATCATCCCCTTTATCTGATTTTTCACTCATTAAGGCTTCATGCAGATCGGCATCAAAATCCTGCCCAATTGAATCAAATGGTATAATTCCCTGCTCTTCCAGTGTTTTATCCAGTTTTGCCACAATGAGTTCAATACCTTCTAAAATGGTTCTGGCTTTTCCCTTCCCGTCTGATTCTAAAGTGCGATGCAAATCATCTAAAATGGGCAGGATGGCTTTTGCCAATTCTTCACCAGCATATTTAAAGAGTCTACTCCGTTCTTCCTGGGTGCGTCGTTTATAATTATCAAACTCAGCCAGCAACCGGACATTCTTATCAGATTTCCGTTCAATTTCTTCGGCTTGTTCTGCGATTTGAGTTTCCAATTGTTCTATTGTTCCCCTCAAAGATTTTACAGAATCCCGCTTGGTAGTTTTCTTTGTTTTAATAGATTTTTTAGTAGTCATGTTTCCCTATGTCAATTCTGAACGATAAAAGAGGGAAAATTTACGGGAAAAATCTTATTGAGAAAAAGATGATATTTAGGCCGTTAAACAAAAATATAGGTGTTTATCTCTATTCATCTATTGTTAATTTTGATCTCATAATCATGAACGTAAATTGAAAATTCTCATTGCTGAACCATTCTGCAGCGGCTCACACAAGATCTGGGCAGAGGGATATCAAAAACATAGCAGCCATGACGTAGAGATCATAAGCCTCCCCGGCCGCTTCTGGAAATGGCGCATGCACGGCGGTGCAATAACACTGGCGAAACGATATCATAATTTAAACTTTAATCCTGACCTCATCCTTGTTACAGATATGTTGAACCTCCCGGTTTTCCAATCACTGGTAAAACTAGAATGTCCTGTTGCCATTTATTTTCATGAAAATCAATTTACCTATCCCTGGTCACCCAATGATGCAGATATAGAATTGCAGCGGGATAAACATTACGGGTTCATCAATTACAGTTCAGCTCTTTCAGCAGACCATGTATATTTCAATTCACAGTTTCACCTGGACTCATTTTT
>JASMKZ010000042.1 GCA_030748955.1 Fidelibacterota bacterium
ATGGAATAATATCCATTTTCATCCGTATAAGTGTTCCCTACTCCTGACACATCAACTTTAACGTGAGGCATTCCCCTATCTGTCGCAATACCGTAAGGTTCATCTTTAACAGGGCCTGAAACATGCCCTTCTACTGTGGCCATTCTAACCTCATCAAACTGTTCCAATATATATCCACTGTGGGCATCTATAAATATCTTCCAGCGATGAACGGGAAGCTCATCATCAATATCTGTGGAATGAACAAAGAGTTCTAACTGCCAGGCTAAATGATATTCTGGTTCCCTGCCTTTATCAACCCATATATACAGTTCCGGATCACCTATAACTTCATCGTTTAAATTTTCATCAAAATCTACATGTATCTTAGAATAAGAAATGGCCTCATCCATACTAATCCCGGGGTTCGTATTTACATTCAGATTCGGGAATGCATCATGGCCAATCATAACTAGGTCACCATTTAGCCGATATCGGAAATCAATACGTCCATTCCATACAGGAATATTTTCATAAACCTGATTAAAAATGAGATAACGAAGGTTGCCATGCTGTTCATTAACCCACAAATCCAAGTTTTCTTCATAAATATTAAAAAGCGATGGATGACTTGAAATAAAATCCCGAGCAGCATACTCACTTGTAATTGGATCATTGGCATCAAAGTCTTGGGGAATGGACTTCCCGAAAATTCGATGGGGCGTTGAGTTTAGATTCCACGAAAATTGCCACCCTTTCCCAAAAGATGATTCGAATTCTCCTTGAATAATATGCTTTAATTCTGGTTGAGATTCTGATTTATCTTTCTGGCTAGGGAAACTGAAGGATGAAATACTAAGAATCAGTAAAATAAAACGAAACTGTTTTTGCATAATTATTCCTCTCTACTCTGATAATTCCCCATCCTATTCTTCAATTGATTAGGGAAAAGTATTTAATAAATGTTTTACTACTCTAAGTTTAGGTTTATAATTTATAACGGAATCCCCCAATTATCAGTTACCCGTTACAAGTTGTTGCATTCTCTTATATTTTATTTGGAAGGAATTGTATTAATGTTTATCTCCGCCCTGAAGTTGAACGGCTGTATAACCAGTATCCTGAATAATTTGCTCAATTGCAATGGGGTCGGCTTCACCTTCAATTCTGACTATTTTTTCATCAAGATCAAAATGGACTTCCTCTAGTCCACCCAAGTTTTCTAATGCTTGCCTAATTTTTTCTACACATTTTTCACAATGAATATCATTAATTTGAAATATTATATCAGCCATAACTCTCCTTTGATTTCAATTCTTGAAATTAATCTTTATACAATTTACACTTATTATTAGGGACTTCAATATAAATTGTTAATTTAGGGATATTCTAATATACTTTTATAATCCAACCATCCGTACCGTATTGTAACCAGAATAGCAAAATATCCATTTTATTATTGGGGGAGCAGAATCTACTTCATCCAGCATTTCTTATGAAGGAGGAGGCTGCACTATAATTGGGGTTTCTTTGCAGGAGAATATGAAAATTATAGTTATTTGAAAATAGAAATCATTAATTAGTGAATTAAAAGTAGTAAGTAAAAAATGATATTATCACCCTGCTTCTTTGTCACTTTGTAACTCAGGAACTTCAAGCTTAAGGATTTAGTAACCAATCTTTACTTCGTTTAGATTAGCTTTGAAATTCTTTACGGTTATGCTTCTACAAGCTCTCCAAAAGCATTATTATACATTTCTTCCAACCGAACACTTTGTTCATCTATCCAGACATTAATGGAATCAATATTTTCTGAAGTAAAGGGCTGTTTCTGTGAAAATGTTCGGCAGTATTCCATCCCGGATTTTATATTCTCATAAAACTCATTTAACGTTTTGTTAGTCCGTTCATTAAAATCACTTTTCTTTATGAGCCTATCAAAATAGTCCACGTACATTTGAATTTCCTTGGCAAACATATGGGGTCTTTCTTCAGATATTAGTGATTTCTGTTTATTATAGAAATGCGCCATCATTTCCATCAATGAGTATTCCCGATTAAACCAGCTAATATTCTGCCCGGGGCAGACAGCCTGCGGAGCTTTCTCCTCTTTTTTAATTCCTAAATTAATTAAAGCACCATTTCCTAAATGATCACACAGGCAGATTTTGGTTACCACTTTTACCTCCTCTAAAGCCAGTTCAGCTCCATCTTCCATTTTCGTACTTAATTCATTCAGCTTTTGTTGTTGGTATTCCTTGGAAGCAGTACAAATTGGAACTTCAGAAAATTCCGTATTCGAAACCAAAAATCCCTTGGGGCAGGGAGATCCCGGATCACCAATTTCCACTTGGCTAGCTGTATGCTCTTCGGAAACGGAATGCCTCAAATTATTAAATGGAACACCCAGAGGAGAAACTTCGCTCAAATACAAATCTGACACATCTGCCTCTTTTAATTTATTGAAGGTGGTGGGCTCGACACAAGTTACTTCGGGTACTAATAAAAATGGGGTTGCAATTCCGATTTTGTCAATGTTAAAATCTTTTTGTAATCGCTTTACTTCACCTGGAGTCCCCACCCCCCCCTGAACGGTAATTAATGGAGTATGGTCAGCAGAAGAATCAGGATATTCCCATCCCATTTTTTCATAATATTTATGTATGAGTGGTTTAAAAGATGCAGCAAGCTGATCCCGTTTTTCAAGGATTTCTTTTAAGAGAACTGGCAGTAATTGTCCATTGGATGCAAAAGCATGTCCACCGCAATTTAATCCGGACTCAATACGAAACTCATGAACTTCCAATCCTTTTTTAGCTAAAAATTTTCCCTGAATTAAAGCAGAGCGGAAATCACTAACCTTAATAATAATTTTCTTTTTTAAATCACCCTTTTTATTCCGGTAAAAATCTTTGAATTCAGACATATAGCTATAGAGACTTTGATTAATGCCCGCAGAAAATATGATACTAGACTCTACAATACTATTAGCATAGCCTCGTAACGCAGCTTTGCTATCAGAATATTCAAGTGGAAGGACATTTCCTTTTCGATCCCGATTTTCACGATCTAACTTAACCATTATATTGGCATCAATGGACCCTTTGACCATTTTATCAGTAAGAGATTTTTCTGCATCTTCCCTTTTCTTTCCCGGAGTCATATTCATTAGTTTATTATAGGCAAGTTTCAATGGACTTTCATCAGGCAGCATTGTAAAATATTTTTCTTTATCATTCGATTCATGGAAAGGCAGGCTTTTAATTTTTTCAAATTTAATCTGGACAATTTCCTGAACTGTGTTGATATAAGCGGTGATTCGTCTTGCACGGGCATCTTCAGACCACCTAGCAATAGGTATAAAGGCCAAATTGAATTTTTCACAGTAATGTTTTCTGATCTTTTCAACAAGCATATCATCCATAATAGACATTACAGATGATATCCCAAAAGGTGCAACCCGAATTGGAGTATCAATTGAAAAACCAGTACCCATTACCGGTATGTGAATTGTATGCATATTTTCCCCTAGCTTTTATTTAAGCAAATATAAATCTATATGTTCCTCGCAGTAAAACGAAGAGGTGTACACCCGGCAGGACTCGAACCTGCAACCTTCTGGTCCGTAGCCAAACGCTCTATCCAATTGAGCCACGGGTGCATACTAAATAGTTTGCATTAACTTCTAGCGATAATTGACTTATCAAAGACAAGCAAGTAAATTATCTTTGCTTTCCAATCATATCCCTACTTATAGCGGATTAGTAGCCCGCACGAGAATAAAACTCGTGTTACCGGCGTGAGAGGACAGCGTCCTACCCCCTAGATGAACGGGCGTACGTTGAGAAACTAAGAATTGAACTTCGATTGATAGAATCAGAAGTAACTTATTCATAACCAGAATACAAAATATAGTTATCCTTGACTTTCCATTTTCCAAAAAATAATCTACTATATCTTGCAATATCCCTTAATTCTCAAGTTTTAAATTTACAGAAATATTTTATAATCAAACACAATGGAATTTAGAATTGGTTTGATACTCCGTGGGACTAAACTTGTAATGAAAACTTACTTCACCTACATCCCTTCAGACGAACCTACGCACGTAATATGTTAAACAAGGGAGCTTTTAAGGAAGTACTACAGATACCCCTTAGTCATCGCAGTTTTAAGGCTACTGAAATAGATGAGGCCTGGGTTAAAATGGAAGAGGTAGATAGGTGGGTTTAGCTACCAAGTATGATGTTAATTAATATAACAATATCAAGAATATTCAATAGGCCATCTTGATTTATATCGGCGGCTGAAAGTTCATACTCATCTGTTGGCTCACCTAATATAAAAGAAACCATCAGAACCACATCAAGAATATTAATTTCATTATCAGAATTAACATCTCCAAGGATGATAGTATACTCAGATTCATATGCGCCCATATCAGGGGCTGAACCATAAAAATCAAGAATATCATCTATTCCATCGCTATCTAAATCTGCAGTTCCCGCATCAATACAAGGAGATTCTGATTGCAAAGAATAATCATCGCTTTCGGCGTCATTAAATAATGGGTTTAAGTCAACATTACTTACACCTTCATATCCTCCTTCAACATTCGAATAGGATATTTGAATAGTTGAATATGCATCTAGATATACGGGATTGCCCCATCCATTCGGATAATTTATAATAATATCATTATTCACAATTCCATCACTAAATAGATTGGCATATCCTCCATTATTGGCTATCAAAGTGTTATTATGTGATACATATTGACTTTCCGATGCAAGTATTGCACCATATCCATCTCCTGTAGCTCGTAATATCAAATTATTATTAATAATCAAACTACTGCCATCAAGGGCTACAATAGCAGCACACGTATAGCAATAGCCCATAGATACATTATTAAATGTATTTTCTTCAATAATATTCTCAGAAGCTATAGATACCACATATCCTGTTGGGTCCGAAAATCCAACATAACCATTTTCCATTATATTATTTTTTATAGTGAGAGTGGAGTTTTTGCTTAGTATCCATCCTGTTAACTCATAATTGAGTGCAATTGATCCATCACTAAATATATTATTTGCAATTAAAGAACTTGAATTACTACAAAATATAACTGCTGATTCTACCTGACCTTCTATTTGAAAATTATTAAAGCGATTATTGATGATTTTTGGTGAAGCATTTATAGTATTAATTAGAACATAAGACTGTGTTCCTTCAGCAAATGTATTCAAACTAATATCCTGAAATGTAAATCCATTTAATTCTACTTCCTCCTCAGAGATGCCATCTATTTGTACAAAAGGAGATATATTAGTATCTGCACCCATAATAATTGTTTGACTAATATATAATTCATCATCTTCTAATAAAAATAATGACCCGATAACTAAATTTTTTCTTTTAAAATCAATTGGGCCATAATAGGTGCCTGGGTGAACTAGAATTGTATCTCCATCTGATGCTGCATCTATTCCCTCTTGAATTGAAAGATAATCATTTGGAATATTAATTATACTGCCTATATCGATACCCTCACAATCAGGGAATCCTTCCCAAGATGGTTGGCTTGTGCCTTCTATCTCTATGCCATTCTCATCTACGCACCAACAATAACCTGTTGAACCCCAGCATTGCATAGGTTCCCACTCACAACCTTCAGTACATTGAGGGATAAAACAATTGGCATCTCCACAATTTTCATTTGCTAAGAATGCTTCATAACAACAACCTTCACATTCTGATGTATCCATATAATTCACCGCACTTTCAGGAATGCAATCTGGGTAAGGAGGACATAATTGATTATATGAAAAATCAAACGATAGATAATCATTAAAATTTACATTTTCAAGTTCACAAACACTTTCTGGAATTTCACCATCAAAATAATTTAGTTCTAAACGTAAAACTTCAATCTCCGTTAAATCAGAAATATTATCAGGTATTTTACCTGATAACTGACAATAAATATAAGCTCCACACATAAAACTAGTTAAACGTCCATTATTCCATTCTTGAAGACCAAGTTCTAATGGCTCTACTATACCATTACCATTTCCTGACATTTCGTAGGATATACCATCAGAACTAATCCATCCCCAATTATCTAAACTATCCATAAATGGATTGGGAGAACCACAATAAGCATCTCCGTCTTGGCAATCTAAATCAATATGACTTTGATAGCTATTATCAATCATTTTTTGTATTAAACTAATATCTCCTTCATGAAAACATAAATCATTGATTTCAACAAAGCCTGCCTCACATTCATCAAGAATATTATCATTACATGGGCTATCTTCATAGCTATATCCTTCTCTAAAATGCGTTGAATGAACAGTTCCATAATCAATATCACTAAATTCAACAACTTGTCCTTCACACATAAAATTCATCTGATAATTGATTATTGTACCAAAAAATAAATCTATGGTAATAATATCATCTACTACAGAAACAGAATAGGGATTAGGAGATCCCCCCGCATCTTCAAGATCCCCAAAAGTACCATCTGTACTATAAATCGTATATCTGTAGCCAGCATCAGCAAATAGTTCAGTATCCACAAATTGATACATCACATTATCTTCATAACCAACAAGATGCCATCTACCCTCTATGGTGTCTTGTGCAAAGGATAGACAGAATAGATTGATACCAATAAACACTGTTATGAGCATTCTTATCATATTATATATTATTACTCTCCTTATGAATCGTACAATAGAGGTTTCAAATTGTTACATCAAAATGAGCACCCAATTATATATATGCATAAAGCAAATGGGTTGATTAGTTTATTGCTTCAAACGTCAATCTAGTCATATAAATATATGTGGGTCTAATTTGCCCCCAGAACCACCATCTATTTTTATTATTAACATCTGAGGTATAGTTCGCTATCAGAAACGAATGTGCATCTAACCTGCGTATTGCAGGAAAAGCAGTATCTCCGGTGCCTGGCAGATCAAAAAGATACTCTATGTCCATTTTATCTTTATTAATCTTATATAAAGACGTTGTTTTAGCAGATGTGGTAAATTTCAGCCAATTAAAAATTCTCTGAATTGACATTGGCAATATTTTTGGCATAAACCCAAATGGAAGTAGGCCTTTATTTCTGCGGGATATCAAGTAGATATCATCTCCATGTCTAAACATTCTTGGAGACATAAAAATATTTTTTACGGCATTTTCTGGAACCCTCCATTTATCAATTGCATTTTTATGAGCAAATATTAAATGAGAACCAAACCCTGATTTATCACCGTCTTCATTTCTAGAGACTCCCCAAAAATCTCCATTTTTATCAAATTCAAATGCCACCTCAGAGATGCCTCCATTATACTGAGATAGCGTACTCACTTCATTGAAATCAATTCCATCTGTACTTTCTAGCAGTCGAACATTTATATCGCTTTTCCCGAATATTTTATAATGTTCACCTTCATAACTGGTTACATAAATCTTATTATTCCTATTTTTCATACTCCAGAACACTCTGCTCTCAACATCTGAAACCTGAAGCGGATTAGTCCATTTTCCTAGTTCAACCCTTTCTTTCATGTAAATAAAAGTGGGTTCAAACTTTATTGATGAAACTCCCCCCTTGAAATAGTAAAACATTAACTTATTATCAATCTTCCCAAATAATGGTTCTCTGATATCTTGATTAATCTCGATAATATCTTCTTTATCCCATATTTTTCCATCTTTTGAAGACAGAACAATTATTTTGGTTGATGTGCCAGCAAAATGTGATTCACTAGATCTAAATGCAATAAATATTCTATTTTCAAAAAGTTCAATCGCAACATTATTATTTGATCTTAATGTATTGATATCAACAGGCAAATCTTTATTCGGAACAATCCAATAGAGGGAAGTATCTAGATGCGGAACATAATTAACATTAGAATCTATTGTATACTCAATTGGGTCATCATTTGGAATCCCATTTGTAAAATATTCAAATACATAATCTAGATTATTATTTGCTGATAATAAAGATAGCAGTAGCCATATATGTATAATGGTTCTCATTATTATTATTTAAGCATATAAATTAGCTATATGAAAATTAACGTCAAACTGTTCGAATAATCAGGTACAGCCATGCGGGTATCAAAGTAGCCCAATAGCCAATCATCCACATCATTCCAATAACCCCACCCCAGGCCTCAGGATGGGTAGTTAGATTCTTAACTTGGATTGACTTAAATAAACCTTTTTTCAGCATGCTCCAGCTTATGTCTGTATGCATATCCTCATTTATTTTCTGATACTTTGCACGCGATCGCAGGGCTTTTAGATGAAAAAATTGCCAGGGCAGGTACAACACACCAAACAGCAGGTTAAGCTCTAGTAATAATTTCCAAGTACCTAGGTTGCCTAAAGCTACATACAAAATGGCACTCACAACTGTATTTGTAGAAAAAATAACTCCCCAGCCCAGTTCTTCATAAAAATAAAATGTTTGCTTTTGGGTTAATATTGCACCCCAGACAAAACATTGAGAGGCAATAACCTGCACAACCATCAGCCATGATAATACATCCACCAATGGAATCTGGTCAGAATTGATTAATCGAATTAGGTAGCTAAACTGATAAATGTATGCCACTTCGACAAAGGTAGCAAGAAAACGAGTTAAAAACACAGAAGATAAGAAGGAGTTATGCAGTACTGCATTTGTCACATAACTAACTGGGAAGAAACACCGATATGCAGATACAATAAAGAGAATTTGTGCCGGAATAAGAAGATGGGGATCCATAAATTTTAATGGAGATTTTACTGTCTGAACAAAAAAATAGAGATTTATGAATGATCCTAGTTTCAGCAGCCAAAGGAAAAATTTATACATACTGAAATTTACAAACATCCATCAGAATGAGCGCCGTATTATTTACCAATGAGATATATGCGAAGCAGGATAGGAAGGAAGAATCTGAGAATGGATACAAAAAAGCCGCCGAATTAACTGAGGGTTTTAAAAGTGGCGAGGGTTTATCCAGTCCGTTACAATCGTTAACTTATATGGGATAAACCCTCCTCCGATACCAAGCCGTAGATGGTATATTGCTTGGTAAATCTATTTTATTAACATCAACTTCTAAAATTAACTTTCATGCGTTGGGGAACTAGGATTTGAACCTAGATTGACGGAGTCAGAGTCCGCTGTCCTGCCAATTGAACGATTCCCCAATTTGTCCCATTTTCAGGCGTAGAAATTTACTTGGTTCAAAATTCCCATAAAATAAAAAGGGGGGAATTCCCCCCATAAATTTTAATTAAATGATAATAACAATTAATTATCCAGAATGGCATTGGCAAGTTGAACAATATCCAAAATATTCACATTACCATCTGCATTCATATCAGCCGCACAGGCATAGTCTGGCGTACTGGTTCCCAGTATATAATTGGCTACCTGAACAATATCAAGGATATTTAAGATTCCATCACCTGTCACATCCCCTGATTCAGAACCGCAACTAGACTCTCCTTCCAGTGTAATATATTCCCAGTATTGGAGGCCTGCGGCGCCGTAGTTATCAGACACATCCAAGGTAACATAGAAGGTACCAGCCGTGCTGTAGGTATGAGCCTGAGGAAACTGCTCATCACTGGTACTTCCATCACCAAAATCCCAGTGCCAGCCTACAATATTGGAAGTTTCAGATACAGAAAGATCTATAAAGGTAACCGTTAACCCATCAATTTCATAGGCAAAAAGTGCCATGGGGGGCGGTGAAATACAGTCATCTCCGCAATCATCCAGCATATCTTCAATGATATAGTTGATTTCCATATAGTTCATGTAATTTCCCTTATGATATACTTTCATATCTTGATCCATAAACACTGTTGACGGCCAGCCCTCTGCAGCTCCGCAACAGCCAAACCAGCCCATAAACTTGTAACTTGGGTCATGAACAATGAGAGGTTCATGGGCTCCTGTTCCCAGATTTCCCCACTGGGCACAGGAATAAGGCTGGTTCAAATCTGAGAGAGAAGTAAAGAGAGCTACATTGGGGTTATCTGCCCATTCATCTTCCACGGCACCTACCGGACCTTCTGCAAGGGTTTTACATGCCGGTCACCAGGTTGCAGAGATATCAAACCAAGAAACAAAATAATGCCCTCCATTTAAATCGCCATTTAAATGAGCCAGCTTAAGATCGTTATTGAAAAATTCTCCATTGCAGATGGTAAATCTTTGATCCTGATCATCTAGATCTACGATATCGCCTACATCATATTCTGCTGAGAACAAAGCCATACTGAAAAGGGTAATGTAAATGATGCCGTATTTAATCATCTTTGTTTTGTATAAAGAAAAGAGTATAAGGTCTTTTTCAATTAATACTTATACACTATTTAACCAAGAGCGCTTTCTGGTTGGTGACCATATTTCCTGCCTGGAGGCGGATATAGTATACACCAGATGGTAGATTGGATGCATTCCAGGTATAGCTATGCTGCCCAACAGACTGGGC
>JASMKZ010000043.1 GCA_030748955.1 Fidelibacterota bacterium
CAAGGTTAAAAAGTAAGTTAAATTTATGAAAAAAAAAGTTTTAATTTTAGGATGTAATAGTTATCAAATCCCTTTAATCAATGAAGCTAAAAAATTGAATTATAATATTTCTGATATTAATAAGCATCGGTTCAGGCTCCTGCAGATTCATGGAGATTCTTTAAAAAGGGCAAAATCTTATCTTTTCCTGATAGAATGGGAGAGTTTCCCGGCCATTTAATAGCAATATCTGGGTCATCCCAGCGAATGCCCTGCTCATATTCAGGATGATAGATCTCAGAGCATTTATATGCAATTTCAGCCGTTTCTGACATAACATAATATCCATGTGCAAAACCAGCGGGTATAAACAGCTGATGTTTATTCTCATCTGACAATATCTCTCCTACCCATTTTCCATATGTTAGAGAGTCTTTTCTTATATCAACTGCAACATCAAATACTTTTCCCTTTAAACAGCGAAGCAGCTTTGCCTGGGGAAAATTGACCTGAAAATGAAGACCTCTCAATGTATTTTGAACCGACTTTGCATGGTTATCCTGCACAAATTCACACTCTATTCCACCAACTGTAAACTTTTCAATATGGTACGATTCCATGAAAAAGCCACGATGATCTTCAATGACATCGGGTTTTACGAGTATAACCTCAGAAATGTTAGTTTGTATAAATTCCATACTATTCGCTTAAAATAGATTCTAAATAATGTCGATAATCATTATCAGGGTAGTTATTAATTAATTTTGAGAAATGATCTTTCGTTATAAACTCTTGTGCATAGGCTATTTCTTCTAAGCAGGCCACCTTTAAACCCTGTCTTGATTCAATAGTTTCAATGAAAGCACCTGCCTCTAATAGGCTTTTGTGGGTTCCGGTATCCAGCCAGGCAACTCCCCTACTCAGCAGTTCAACATGAAGGTCCCTCCTTTGCAGATATGCCTTATTCACATCTGTTATTTCAAGTTCTCCCCTTCCAGACGGTTTCATTTTCTTTGTAATGGAAACGACATTTTCATCATAAATATACAATCCCGGAACGGCATAATTTGTTTTTGGATTATGAGGTTTTTCCTCAATACTTAATACCGTTCCATTATCATCAAACTCAACCACTCCATATCGCTCCGGGTCTTTAACCGAATAGCCAAAAACAGTTGCTCCACTAAAATTCTCCAGCTTCCCTTTTAGAAAATCAAGATACCCATGCCCATAAAATAAATTATCGCCAAGAATAAGCGTAACAGGATCGCCCCCAATAAATTCTTCTCCAATTAAAAATGCCTGTGCAATTCCATTTGGCTCATCTTGAACCTTATAAGAAATACTCATTCCAAGATATGATCCATCATTAAACAATTTTTCAAATCTAGGCGTATCTTCCGGGGTAGAAATGATGAGTACTTCTTTTATCCCCATGAGCATAAGTGTTGAGAGCGGATAATAAATCATTGGCTTATCATATACCGGCATAAGCTGTTTACTAGCAACTTTTGTTAGAGGGAATAAACGTGTTCCTGCACCGCCTGCTAAAATTATCCCTTTCATTAATTTATCACTCCCAGCCTTTCCTGCTGATAGGTATTATTTTGAATTGATTTCCACCATTCTTGATTATCTAAATACCAACGTATTGTTTTCTCAATGCCTGTTTCAAAACTCTCTTTTGGCAACCAACCCAATTCATTTTCTATTTTAGAAGCATCAATGGCATATCTGAAATCATGTCCGGGCCTATCAGCAACATAGGCTATCAATTCTTCATATTTAGCACCGTTTATTCTTGGGGAAAGCTCATCCATTTTTCCACAAATTATTTTTACAATCTCAATATTTTGAATCTCATTATTTCCACCAATATTGTAGGTGCTTCCAATTTCACCATTTGTTAAAACAGAATATATTGCATCACAATGATCTTCAACATACAACCAATCCCTTACATTATCTCCCTTTCCATATACTGGCAATGGCTTTTCGGACATACAATTTAATATCATCAGGGGAATTAGCTTTTCAGGGAACTGATAGGGTCCATAATTGTTTGAACAATTAGTAATAAGCACAGGCAGATCAAAAGTTCTATTCCAGGCCCTTACTAAATGATCGGACGAAGCTTTAGAAGCGGAATATGGTGAGCTGGGATCATATGCAGTCTCCTCGGTAAAATAATCATTATCTCCAAGGCTTCCATAAACTTCGTCAGTAGAGACATGGAGAAAACGAAATTTTTCTATATTCTCAGCAGGAATACTTTTATAATAATTATTGGCTTCATCTAATAAAACTGCCGTTCCTACAATATTGGTTTGGATAAATTCGAAAGGTCCATCAATAGAACGATCCACATGTGATTCTGCAGCAAAGTTTACAATTACGTCAGGGTGGAATTGTGAAAGTGCTTTTTTAACATCGCTTCTTTTGCATATATCACCTTGAATAAATTGATAGTCAGGATGACTTCCAACATCTTTTAAGGTATCCAGATTTCCAGCATAGGTAAGCTTATCAAAATTGAGAATTTTATTCCCCTCCTGCAGAACTTGTTTTAGAACAAAGTTTCCACCTATAAATCCTGCTCCTCCTGTAACCAATATCTTCATTTTATAATAACCCTAACTTTTTACGTATAAACCATTCTGTTGATAAAAGAACAACGAGTATCCACCAATAATTTTGAGTGGACAGCCCACTAATTTGGTAATTTCTTAAATTTTGAATTGGCATAATTTCGATATTAGAAAACATAGAATCCAACGATTCAATAGGAATATAAATACCACCTGTAGAATGAGCAACCTGCATTAGTATATTCTGATCTTGTATTAATTCTTTTAATTCAATATTCACATCCTGAACTATTATCGATTCATTTGTGCTGTTAATTCTCTTCCCATCAGGCAATTTTGCTTCACCTCTTAACGTAATTTCACCCGGAGAATGCAATGTCAAGTTACAATTATAATATTTTTCAGGAAAACTTTTAATACAATCCGTTATAACAGTATCCAAATTTGAGTGAATACCTTCTAGTTTGAAATTTGATAATCCTAAGTTTTCAACCGGCAGCAACTTTATATTAATAGTTTCCCCCTTGTTAAA
Organism: Fidelibacterota bacterium; assembly: GCA_030748955.1. Lineage (GTDB taxonomy): Bacteria > Fidelibacterota > Marinisomatia > SCGC-AAA003-L08 > D37C17 > D37C17. Next base: position 3,100 of record JASMKZ010000043.1, read on the forward strand.
TGATGAGCCATCAATATGCATTGCAAGTAAACCTTCATTCCCATAATATGCATGTAAAAATAATTTATTTAGAAGCGTAAATATTGGTGAAGAAAGGTTATTATTAGTTTTTAAATGATTTCCTGTTATATCTGGGATTGCAACTATATATACATCATTCTTGTTGGCAATCATAAAGCTGCCATCTGCGAAATTAACCCAACCATTACTATCCGTTGTCCACTTTACTGATCGGAATTGTGGAGGGAAAGAAGATAATTTGAATTGAACATCAATTATTTTTGAATGTTCATCAGAAAGTGAGGTAAATATATCAGAGTCTATGGCTGTTGGGATAAAAGATGGAAATTGTGATCTTATAATCTCCCCTGTTGTTAAATTACTTTTAGGGCCTTCAAAATACACCATTGGAATATGTTGAGAGCGAGATGATTGAATCAATTTATCAAACAATATTCTGTCATTATTCCCACTCGGGAAATCATCAAATACAATCAGCTTATGATCTCCTGGCAAAATGCTTTCCGGATGAGTGTTCCAATTTATAGCATCGATTCGATAATGGTGCTCAACCTCTATTCCTTCCAATGAATTTAGAATTGATTTAATGCTTGAGGAATTTGGTGATAATGCACCAGATATCAATATAACTTTATCAATATCAGATTGAACGTTAACCTTGAATGAATATTGATTATTTTTTAGCTGAGACTCTCCATCAATTGAATATATATTGGCGTTGTTTAAACCGGTGAAATTTATTGCAGGAATAAAAATTTCTATTTCATGATTATGTGAACCTGATTTGAGACTTACTGATTTTGTAAATATTTTCTTACCATTCCCATTATAAATATCTAATGTAGTATTGGCATCATTTTGAATTTTTGCACTAGCTTTCATTACAAGCTTTACAGTATCACTAATATTAGACCTAGGTGGAATTATTATTCGGTTTATGGCAAGGTCATTTTCAGAAATTACTGGCCCAACGCCGATGGTATGAATGGGTATATTTTTAGGGAAATTAATATCATTCAACTCCCGTCCCGCCGTGGCTTTCCCATCGGTAATTAATATGATTTGGTTTGGATTCTCATATGATATAAAATTAGAAAGATTCGTAAAATCCGTAACACCAATTGCAGCCAAATCATCGTTTATTAATTCTATTTTTTTACCTAATCTGTAGAAGTTTTTATCAATTTTATTTTTGTCAAAAAAGGTACTGATACTGCCTAAAATTTCCTCTACGGATAATTCCATTTTATTAAAGTGGGCGTACATACTTTCAGACAAATCAAATATTACATCAATATTTTGAGGAATTTGCTCTTTTTTCTTAAAACTTGCCCAGGGATTAATCAGCAATAATAATAAAATGATTAAAGTAATCGATCTAAGAGAAATGAGTGATAGCTTATAAAGCAATGGAATATTCTTTAACAACTTCCAATATCTAAGCAACAGTAAAAGGAAACTTATGGTAAAAACAATGGCAAAGAATGGCGATCCCAAGATTTTCATATTATTCAATAGCTCCATCATTCAGTGGCAAATTGGGATTCGCTTTTAAGGATAAGGGGGAATATATTCCTTTTTTCAATTTTTCGTATCCTGCTATGGCTATCATTGCAGCGTTATCAGTACAATATTCCAACGTTGGGAAAAATATTTCTGTAATTAAATCATCTTTCAATTGTTCCGATAATTTCCGAAAACGTTTATTCGCAGCAACACCTCCCACAATTGAAATTTGTTTTATCCCCGTTATGGAAATAACCTTGGTTAATTGCTGTAGTAATGATTTTATAATCGCCTCTTGATAACTTGCTGCAATACTGCACTTATTATCTTCAATATCATTTTCAGACATTCCGCGAATTTTATATAATAATGCTGTTTTTAATCCACTAAATGAAAAATTCAGGGGGTTACTTTTTACTTTTGGAATCGGGAAATTATATTTTTCAGGATCACCGTTTTTGGCCAATTTTTCAATTTCAGGACCTCCTGGATAGTTTAGACCTAGAATACAAGCACCCTTATCGAAAGCTTCACCTGCGGCATCATCAACAGTGGTTGAGTGTAATATATACTTTCCTGGATATTGCACCTCCCATATTTGGGTATGCCCGCCAGTTACCAACAAACATAAGTATGGGTATTTCATTTGAGGGTTTGAAATAAAACTTGCATAAAGATGCCCTTCTAGGTGATTAACTCCTATATATGGAATTTTTAAGGCAATAGAAAGGCCTTTTGCGAAATTTAACCCTACAAGCAGTGCACCCATCAATCCGGCACCAAATGTCACAGCAATTGCCTGAATATCAGATAAGCTGAAATTAGCTTTTTCTAAAGCCTTATGAATGATAGTGGTAATTTGCGAATCATGCTCACGGGAAGCAATCTCCGGAATTACTCCGCCAAATTGTTTATGAATTATCTGGGAAAGGACAACGTTGCTTATTATCTTACCGTCATTACAAATAGATCCAGCAGTTTCATCACAGGAGCTTTCAATACCAAGAACAAGCATAAAAAATAGGGGCTGATTATATCAGCCCCTCACTTTATTAAATTAAATGAATATTATTCATTTGCAGAATCTTCGTCATCTGAATTATTTTCAGATGGATCATCAGATTCATTACTTTCTTCATTATCAGAAATCTGATCAATGACATCCTGCGGAATTTCTAACTTTTCTGATTCCGGTTCGTCAACAACCATTTCCATTTCCGGCTCACCCTCATCCTCCAAACCATCCAATCCTAAATCTAACATGAGAATGATTTTCTTATATTCTTCATCTACTTCCTGTACAGTTACTTCATGCGTATCACCTTCTTTGAAATTAGTCACTATTTGATTTTTCTCATGCTTTTTCAGTCGCTTCAGGGGAACAATTCCCTCAAGGCCTTCACCTAAATCGAAAATAATACCTTTATCTAATACTTTTAAAATGACACCATTAACTACTTTACCAGAGGTGAAATCATTTTTAATATTTTCCCAAGGATTTTCCTCAATCTGCTTAATACCCAAAGCCAATCGTCTGTCTTCAGAAGATACTTCTAAGATACGAACTTTTATAGTATCTCCCTTTTGCACAATTTCTTTAGGATGCCGCACCTGTTTAACCCAGGACATATCAGATACATGAACCAATCCATCGATGCCTTCTTCCAATTCAATAAAAGCTCCGAACTGCGTTAAATTCCGAACAATCCCATCATGATCACTTCCTACTGCAAACTTACTCTCTATGGTATCCCATGGATTATCTTGCAGTTGTTTGATTCCCAGGGAAATTTTCTTCTCGCCTATATCAATATTAAGAATCTTCGCCTCTACTTTGTCGCCTACCTTAAACATATCAGAAGGATGTTTTATATGGCGGGTCCAAGACATTTCAGAAATATGTATCAAACCTTCAACCCCTTCTTCCAATTGAATAAAAGCACCATAATTCATCATGTTCACTATTTTTCCTTCTACGATTGAATCTATAGGATACTTATCGTCAATATCTACCCAGGGCTCTGGCTGCAATTGCTTCATACCTAAAGATACACGAACTTTTTCTACATCAAAATCGATCACCTTAACCGTGACCTTTTCACCAATCGATACCTTGTCAGTAGGGTGATTAATTCGTCCCCAAGTGATATCGGTGATGTGCAATAAACCATCAATGCCCCCAAGATCAACAAATGCTCCAAAATCGGTAATATTTTTCACGATTCCTTCCAGAACCATTCCAATCTCCATATCTTCAAGAACAGCTTGTCTTTTTTCGAGCAAGTCATCTTCTAATATGGCTTTACGGGAAAGCACTATGTTTTGTCTGAGTTCATTAAATTTTACAATTTTAAACTCACTCTCTACACCAAGAAATTCATCAAAATCCATAACCGGTTTAATATCTACCTGAGAGCCTGGAAGGAAAGCCTGCACTACACCTAAATCAACAACCATACCTCCTTTAATTCTACGGCTTATCAACCCGGTAATAAGTTCTTCTCTTTCAAAACAATTACGAATTTCTGTCCATCGTCTCTGGAAATCGGCTCTTTCCTTAGAAAGGATAATATTTCCACGACGATCTTCAAAAGTAATAATAAATACTTCTATTTCATTTCCAACTTCCGGGAGCTCTTCAAATTCACTACGATGAATAATTCCCTCAGCTTTAAAACCAATATCAACCAGCACATCTCTATCAGTGATTCCCACCACTGTGCCTGTTACCACTTCCCGTTCTTTTATATCGCTGAATGTATCTCCATATTGCTCATGCAATGCATCCGGCACAAATTCATCTTCTTCATATTGATCCAATTCATTTTCAGTCACAACTTTTACATCTAAAATGGACGGATCTAAATAATCCAATACAGCTACCGGAGGCGGAGTGTATTCCTCCTCTGTCTCAGATTGTTCTGTTTTTTCTTCAACCACAGCGTCAGATTCACTTTCTTCAGCTTCCTCAGCAACTTCTTCAGTTTCTGCCTGGGTTTCAATGATTTCTTTTATGTCTGCAACCACATCATCAGATTCGCTTTCTTCAGCTTCCTCAGGTTTAGTTTCCTCAACAACTTCTTCAGTTTCTGGTTGGGTTTCAGTGATTTCTTCAGTTGCGGAAATAGATTCTACCACTTCTGTGGATTCTGTATTTTCTGTTTCCTGGGTTTTTTGTTCTATGTCTGTACTCATTATGTGAGTCTTGCTCCTATTTGATTGTTTTATTTACGATTTCTACGATGCGGTTTACCTGTTCTTCAATGCTTATACCGGTAGTGTCTATTTCTACCGCATCCTCTGCTTTTTTTAAAGGGGAATGCTTTCTGGTGGAATCTTTTCTATCACGTTCTAGCATCTCTTCGGCTAATTCCTCCAGAGAAACTACTTCACCTTTTGCTTCCATTTCTTTTTTACGACGTCTAGCCCTCTCATGAATATCTGCTACAAGAAAAAATTTATGATGAGCATTGGGGAAAACCACCGTGCCAATATCTCTTCCTTCAAGAACCACATTCAAACCTTCTGCCATTTTTCTCTGATATTGTACTAATTTCTCCCGTACCTGTGAAATTGCGCTCACCTGGCTAACAACATCGGTCACTTCAACTGAAGTAATCTCGGATGAAATATCCACACCATCCATAAATAATGCTAATTCACCTTCTGCAGCAAACTCAAATTTAGTACAAGCCAGAAGATGATTTAACTGGGCTGCGTCTTCCATATCCACATCTTCCTGAATACATTTCAAGGCAATACCTCGATACATTGCGCCGGTATTGATATGAATAAATCCCAGTTTTTCCGCTACATTTTTTGCAGTGGTTGATTTACCAGATCCAGCTGGCCCGTCAATTGCAATTACCATCTCGTCGAAAACTCTCTTTTAAAAAAGCCGAGTAATTTAAGTACCTTTACCTTATTAATAAAATATTTCTCTGCATTATTCATGGGAAAGTATTTATTCAAAAATCATCATCCCTAAAAAGTTCGTTAGAGTTACCTTTTACTTCGGAATCCCCTCTAATAGCTTTTTAGCTTCATTTTCTTTTAATATTTGATATTTACCAGGGGAAATTTTATCAATTTCCAACCCTGCCACAGATTGGCGGTGTAAATGCACCACTGCTGAGCCCAGGGCCTTGAAAATTCGCTTAACTTCGTGATTTTTTCCTTCTCGAAGAACTACTTTCCAATAAATTAACCCCCCCCGGGTTTCAAGACGCTGAAGTTCCCCCTTTGCTTTTGTACCGTCACCCAGATCAAGGCCTTTAGATAAATGCCCTCTCTTATCCCTAGATATATTCAACTTAGATGCAACAATATAGACCCGTTCTATTTGGTTCTTGGGGTGCATGAGTTTATTGGCCAACTCACCATCATTGGTAACTAGTATGGCGCCAGTAGTATCCCTATCTAATCGACCCACTGTAAACAGACGGTCATCACTTGGTACTAAATCAATGACACATTTTCTACCCTGCGGATCCGATGAGGTAGAAATATACCCTTTTAATTTATTAACAAGATATACTTTCGTTTTTGGAAGAGAATTAATTGGCATTCCATTGCAAACTATAACATCATCAGCACCCACTTGATAGCCAAAATTTCTTTTCACATGACCATTAATCACAACTTTTCCTTCTTCAATAAGGGCATCACATTTACGCCTGGATGCCACTCCGGCACGAGCAAGAAATTTATTCAGGCGCATGATCATTCTCAAATAATACAGGGTCGGGGTTATCACCCATGAGTTCAGAAAGTTCTTTAAGTTTTGGTAAATCAGCTGTGTTTTCAAGACCAAAAGATTCAAGAAATATTTGGGTTGTACCAAAGAGAAGTGGACGACCTACTGTTTTCCCTCTGCCTTTCACGGTTATGAGCTCTCTTTCCATAAGCGTATTTACCACAGATCCACATTCAACGCCTCTAATTGATTCCACTTCCGCTTTGCTTACTGGCTGACGATATGCAATAATAGAAAGGGCTTCAAGAGCAGGCCTGGAAAGCTGCAATTTTCGGGTATTTTTAAACATGCGTTCAATGTATATATGATAATCACCATGAGATAATATTTGAAACCCTCCTCCTATTTTTTTGATAATGAGCCCTTTCCCAGATTTTTTATATTCATTACTTAATTCATCTATAATAGGTGCCAATTCAACGGTATTTTCATCTTGAATAATATTATTAAACCGAGACTGGGTTAAGGGCTCTGGAGATGCAAAAAGCAACACTTCAACTAAGTGTTTATAATTCATTAGACTGCAGCTTTCATTAGTATTAATTCCCCAAAGGGTTCTTTCTGTTCTATTGTAATCTGGTTGGTACGTAACATTTCCAGTATTGCCATAAATGTCACCACAATTCGTAATCTTGTTTTTAAAATAGGTATGAGAACAGTAAAGCTTAGCCGCTGTGTAGAATTAATCTCTCCAATTAGAAAAGCTATTTGTTCATCTAAATGAATAGGCTCTTCATGTAGTTCGTAAGGGTTCACATCCGGCAAACGGTTAATAAGTTCTTGAAAAATAGATGACAAGGTAAAAAGGGTAACATTTTGAACGGGATTTATATTTTTCTCAGGGCTTGCATCATAAGCCATGTCTTGCCCAAGAGGAAAATGCACTGCATGATCAGTATATATTTCCTGTAATTGTTCGCCTACTTTTTTGTATTGCTGATATTCTAACAATCGCTGTACGAGAGGGGTACGCGGATCCTCAATCTGCTCCACATCCTCATCTGACACAGGCAGCAACATTTTAGCCTTAATTTTCATCAGCAGGGAAGCC
>JASMKZ010000044.1 GCA_030748955.1 Fidelibacterota bacterium
AAATCCATCATTGATGAGGGCTTGAAGAAACGAGGTAAAAAAGTAAAATTCCACGTAGTAAGTAATCCTGAGTTTCTGAAAGAAGGGGATGCTATTCAGGATTTTATGCGTCCAGATCGGGTGGTCATTGGAACAGACAATGATTATGCATTGAAAATAATGAAACAGCTGTATTCCCCTTTTACCATGAATCATGACCGTCTCATCACTATGGGAGTAAAGGAAGCGGAACTTACCAAATATGCTGCCAATGCTATGTTGGCCACCAAGATATCTTTTATTAATGAAATAGCGCATATCTGTGATGAACTAGGGATTGATGTTGAGTCTGTGCGAAAGGGCATTGGATCGGATTCCCGAATTGGGTATTCATTTATATATCCCGGAGCTGGTTATGGAGGGTCATGTTTCCCTAAAGACGTTAAGGCTATTATACATACGGCAAAAGAAGCAGGAGTAGAACCCCTGGTATTAGATGCGGTAGAAAAACGAAATCAGCGACAGAAAGAACGCATGTTTGACCATATTATAAGTAAATATGGATCTGATCTAACGGGGAAGGTGTTTGCGATTTGGGGTCTGGCATTCAAACCCGGCACAGATGACATGCGGGAAGCACCCTCTGTGGAGTTAATCAAATCATTGATTAAAGTGGGAGCGATGGTACAGGCATTTGATCCCATTGCAAATGAGGAGGCTATTAAGAAATTCCCCAGGGAATGGGTTGTAGAAAACAAATTAACATTTTTTGATGATAGCTATGCTGCATTAGAAAATACTGATGCATTAGTACTTATGACAGAGTGGAAAATGTTCCGAAATCCCAGTTTATCAAAAATAAAAGAATTAATGCAAAATCTCTGTATATTTGATGGTCGGAATCAGTATGATCCGGAATATTTAAAACAAAACGGATTTGAATATAAAGGAATTGGCAGATGAAGAAAAAAATACTCGTAACAGGGGGAGCAGGATTTTTAGGTTCTCATCTATGTGAAAAATTATTACAATATGGACATGATGTCATTTGTGCAGATAACCTCTTCACCGGCAGTAAGGATAATATCCTACATCTGATGGACAATCCTTATTTTGAATTTCTCCGACATGACATCACTTTTCCCTTATTTGTGGAGGTAGATGAAATTTATAATTTAGCGTGTCCGGCATCACCTATTCATTATCAGTACGATCCGGTGCAGACCACTAAAACGTCTGTACATGGTTCCATTAATATGCTGGGCTTAGCAAAACGGACAAAAGCAAAAATACTCTTGGCATCCACCAGTGAAGTGTATGGTGATCCGGCGGTGCATCCTCAGACTGAAGACTATTTCGGTAATGTGAATCCTGTTGGCCCCAGATCGTGTTATGACGAGGGTAAACGCTGTGCGGAAACACTCTTCTTTGATTATTATCGTGAACATCAGCTCAAAATTAAGGTGGCTCGTATTTTTAATACCTATGGACCTCGAATGCACCCTAATGATGGACGGGTGGTATCTAATTTTATTGTTCAAGCACTTCAGAATGAAGATATTACCATTTATGGAGATGGCAGCCAGACCAGATCTTTCTGCTATGTGGACAATTTGATTGATGGACTCATTAGATTAATGGAAAGTGGAGATGATTTTACAGGACCAGTTAATATTGGAAACCCAAATGAATTTACTATAAAAGAATTAGCTGATAAGGTTATTGAACTGACGAAGTCGTCTTCTAAACTGATTTATGAATCCCTCCCGGAAAATGACCCAATTAGGCGACAGCCGGCTATTACATTAGCAACCAAAATATTAGGATGGGAACCAAGTATAGAATTACAGGAGGGGTTAACCCATACTATTAACTATTTTTCTGATATTCCACCCTCGCACAACTCGGTTTCCAAACCAGAACGTGTTGCAAAATACTTTCAAAAATCAGTATCAGAATCCCCATAGATTAGAGTAATTTTATTGGTAAATAATTTTAAATAATAATAATACTTTAGCGTATAAAATATAAATGAATATTGTCCAGCAAAAAATTCAAACTTTTCGGATTACTGATCGTATTTTGGATTTGCTTTTGCTTTTTCTTTCCGCAAGAACTGCAATGGTTTTGGAAAGATTGTATCATGGCAAGTCATGGGATGTGTTGGATTCTCAATCATTTCATTGGGCTGCTATGGTACTTATTTTTGCAATTTGGCTTATACTAATTCAGATATTTGAATATGAACAAATCTTCAGGCGTACCCAGTTTTATACTATACTGAAAAATGTTGCTCTTATCAGTTTTATAGGAGTTACCACAACCGTCACCATTGATTTTCTCCTTAAAGCAGATTTATTCAAAAGATCTACCATCTTCTTTTTTGGTTTTCTATCCTTCTTCTTCCTTTTTATAAAGAGAGGAGTTTTAAAATATTTTCTGTCTTCCATTCGACAGGAAGGGATGGACCCAAAGAATATTACCATTATAGGCAGTCATAAACGGGCAGAAAGGTTAATAAGTCTTTTTACCGAAAACAAAGAGTACGGAATAAAAATTAAATCCATTTTAGACCCTAACCCCCTCCGTGTAGGTGCAAAAGTGGATGGTATGCAGGTTACTGGAGATTTGTCTGGATTTATGGCTGAAATAAAGGATAAAAAAATTGATGAGGTTTTTTTTGCCACAGATCTCAATCATATTGATAACATACATGATATATTTGAATACCTGGATAGAGTTGGTGTGAGTTACCATATGATGATCAATGAGTCTGTTCAATCCTACTCTGATAAGTATTTAGATATAGAACCCCGGTCTGCCAGTTATTACGGCATCCCCATGCTGTCATTCGATGCCGTCTCTGCAAACCATTTAAAAATATATACAAAAATTTGGCTTGAGAAATTTATCGCATTTATCATGTTAATTTTAACGTTACCCATTTTACTATTATTTGCAATTCTCATAAAATCCACCAGTAAGGGGCCTGTTTTCTTCAGTCAGGAACGAGTAGGTTTACATGGCAGGCGCTTTTCACAGTATAAACTCCGGTCTATGGTTGTAGATGCAGAAACTCAAAAAGAGAAATTTGCTCATTTGAATGAACAAAGCGGTCCTGTTTTTAAAATAAAAAATGATCCCCGACTCACCAAAATAGGTAAATTTATCCGCAAATTCAGTATTGATGAACTCCCTCAATTGTTTAATATCCTCACAGGGTCAATGACCTTAATTGGTCCCAGACCTCCAGTACCCTCAGAAGTTGAAAAATATAAAGATGCTCACTTCCGTCGTTTATCCATGAAACCAGGAATTACAGGCCTTTGGCAAGTGAGTGGCCGCAACTCCGTAAAAGATTTTGATGAATGGGTGCAATTGGATTTGGAGTATATTGACAACTGGAGTTTTCTTCTCGATTTTAAGATTGCCCTCAGAACCGTGACAACGGTACTTTCCGGCACCGGAATGTAATATTCCAATCTGGTTCAACTATTTGAATTTCCCTAAAAGCCATATTGTTACAGGAATAATTCTCCTTTATTCCTTTTGTTATTCAACAGATTATCACATTTCAATCTTAGGCATACCTGTCGTTGAAATTGAAATGATTGAACACCCTGCAGATTCTATTACCTATATTACCACAACAACGGGGATATTTGATTATATCTGGTCCACCCAAAATAGTTACGGTACCAAATTTTTACCTCATTCCTATACCATGGAACAATATACTAAGGTAATAAACCAAACAGACAGACACGGGCAAATATCCATAGAATATAATGAAAAACAACGGGAGCTTTACATAAACGATGCATCCATAAAAGTGAATGAAGCCCCGCAAAATATTTTTACCATGCTCACTCAAATTAGAAAAAAAGACTATCGTGAGATGGATGCAGAATGGTTCCCTCTTTTTCATGAAGGAGATTGGTACAGAAGCAGGTTTTTATTTATTGATACTGTTTCTGTTGAAGTGAATGGCAACCAATTGCTTTGTGACCACTATCGGTTCGATATCGAAAAATCTAAGGAATTACATATAAAATTTTTACCTGCTGACTATTTTTCAGATCATATAGCATCACCTGAGGCTGTGCGCCAGATATGGGTGCAAAATTCAGGCGAGAATAGACAAATTATAAAAGCCCAGGTTTCAGTGTACGGGATTACCCTGACAGCAATGATTCAAAATCATCATTTCACGGCTTCAAAATAAGTTGGTTAAATATAAAAAAATCCTCTTTGCCGTGATGGGGTGGGGATTGGGTCATGTAACCAGATCAATTCCGCTTATTGATTCATTGATACAAGATAATGAAATAATTTTAGCGTCCAATGGCAATGCCATATCTTTTTTGGAGTCAAATTATCCTCAATCCAGAGTAATCCAGTTCCCTGACTATGCGGTGCATTATCCACGATTTAAATTTTTACTTATTCCTTCAATTATTTTTCAAACTCCCCGAATATGGTATCAGATATACAGAGAGTATAAACTGACAAAAAAGTTAGTACAGGATGAGAATATTCAGATGATTATCTCAGACTGCAGGTATGGAGTGTTTGATAAAAGAATCCCCTCTTTTTTTATCACGCATCAATTGCGCTTTCAATTAACGGGAATTTTTAAACCACTTGAAAATTTGGGAGAAAAACTCAATAGGGTAATGTTTAAAAATTTTACCAAAGTTTTGGTAATGGATAATAAAAACAGTATTACTCTCTCCGGAGCTTTGTCACATCAATTATCTGACAATTCGGTAAACCTGCAATATATTGGTCCATTTTCCAGTGTTGTACCATCAGAATCAACGCAGGATATTGATGTTCTGGTCTCAATTTCAGGTCCTGAAATACAACGCACTCTTTTTGAAAACACCATAATGAAACAGATTCATTCATTGCCGGGCAAAAAAATAGTGGTTTTAGGTAAACCGGACAAGAATACCAATGCACAAAAAGTGAAGGACACTACCATATATAATCATGTTACCAGAGCAAAGATGAATGACTTGATGAATCGTGCAAAATTGGTTGTCTGCAGGTCGGGATATTCTACTATAATGGAATTAGCAGCTCTACAGAAAAAAGCCTTATTAATTCCTACTCCGGGACAAACAGAACAGGAATATCTGGCAACGCATTTAAGTGCATTAGGTATATTTTATACTGTATCCCAACATACATTGAATTTACAGCATGATATCAAAAACTGTATAGAACCAGATAAGTTATCCCAAATATCTATCAACAATCTTAAAGCATTTACTTCTGCCATTTCTGTAGATTAATACATTCAGAAAGAAATAAATTTCCAATATGACAGCATTTTTAATTGGAAGCGGGTATGTTGCTGCCGGTACATTTACGATAATCCTTATCTATCTCTATATTGGAATGTTCAAAAACCGCTCCCGGAGAAATAGTAAACAACTTCGTGTTTCTGTAATTGTAGCAGCCCATAATGAAGAGAAGGTACTCACCACATGTCTGGATGCATTAATGAATCAGAATTATCCTCAACAATTATTAGAAATAATCATTGTGGATGACAGGTCAACGGATGCCACATTAAAAATTATTCAACAGTTTGAGGCGAATTATGAAATGTTCAAATATATTCATGTTGATAGCTGCCCCGATGGTGTAAGTCCAAAAAAATATGCACTTTCCAAGGGAATTGAAAAAGCAAAAGGGGAAATAATTCTTACTACAGATGCAGATTGTATTCCTCCGGAATCCTGGGTAAAAAAAGTGGTAGAACAATTTAGCAATGATATATCTGTTGTCATTGGGTATGCTCCCCTGATCACTGACAATTCTTTCATCAGTAAACTCACTGCTCTTGATGCAGTTTCAAATGCTATGGTAGCCCATGGCAGTTCCGGTTGGAATTTTCCTTTAACCTGTACGGGCAGGAATTTTGCTTATAGAAAATCACTCTTTATAAAAACAGGTGGGTTTAACAAAATAGAGCATATCTTAACAGGGGATGATGATTTACTATTAATGCACATGTCAAATCTCCCTGATTTTAAGGTAAAGTTTTTACCTGATCCGGAATGCAAAATTCCAAGTAATGCTCCCAATGAAATAAAACATTTTATAAGCCAAAGAAAACGGCATTTATCAGGGGCACAGTATTTCCCTCTTAGGTTGCAAATTTGGTTTGGCATATTTTATTTTTCTCGGCTCACACTTGCGGCATCTATTACCGGTATTTTAATATCAGATACAGTAGTACTTTCTGCTATATTTATTATTCCCTATGGGTTACATGTTATTCTTCTCTTGAGAGAAGCATGGAACATGGGACAGGTGAAGCTGTTAATGTGGTATCCCATCTGGGAAATTTTCTATCTCTTAAATCAATTGGTACTTACCCCTTTAAGTTTTATCACAAAGAAGGAGTGGGGCCCCCGCATCGCTCATTAAATGAATAAGTTCCTATCACTGTTTTTTAGATACTTTGTAGCATGTGCAGTATTTATTCTCCTTTATTTGTACCTGGACGAAAAAGGCAGCATATTATCCAATATAACTCAGTTTAATACGATAATAATTGCACCAGTCATTCTATTCATAAGTGTACATATTTATTTATTAATAATTGTATGGAAAACCATAGTAGCAAAGGTGGGAGGAATACAAGCAGATAGAAAACAAATATTACATTCATTTTTTGGGGGAAGAACACTGGGATTTCTAACTCCTGGGCAGACTGGTGAACTGTTAAAAGGGCTGTTTTTCCAGGAGAATTCCAAAAAACAGATAACCGGATTAAGTTTTATTTTTGCAGGCTATGGAATGCTGATTAGATTGGTATTGGGAAGTGTTGGGGCACTGTACTTCCTGCTATATTACAGCGTTCAATACATGTCACCTGAAAATCTATATTTTAAATGGACTATACAATTATTAATCCTCCTGGTAATAATAGGATGGATTGGATGGCGATTGGGGTGGTGGAGGAATTTTATCACAAATACTGTTTTTGATTTCTGGTGTACTTTAAAATCGCAGTTACTTTCTAATTCTAAAAAACAGGCGGGAGTGCTGCTATTAATTTCTCTTTTGGCAAATCTCATTGCCTGCTTTGCTTTTCTCACGCTATTAAATGGATTTTCAGAAGGGGGATATACTCTGGAAGGATTTCTCGCATTTGAAGCTGCATACTTTACTATGTTATTGCTGCCGGTAACTCCTGCAGGTTTAGGTATTCGGGAAGGCAGCAGGGTGTACTTCTTCACGTTGATTGGTTATGATGCACAGATAGTGTTTTTCGCATCTGTTATCATGTTTGTTCTCAATATTGGGATTCCCGCCATAATTGGCATTCCATCACTTAGGTATATTCAAAGACCTTCAACATGATTGCAATAAAAGCAATTATCCATGTTCTGGCCCTGTTCTATGTAATCAACGGAATTATGTATTTCATTGGGATACTGATACTGTTATCACGAAGAAGCAAGGGTAAACTTGGTTCAAATGAAACTCCCATGGTGAGTGTTATTGTTCCAGCCAGGAATGAGGCAACGACAATTAAGCTCTGCCTTGAATCCCTTCTTTCACAGGAATATCCTACAGAGAAACTTCAAATTATTGCAGTGAACGATGGCTCAATTGATGAAACACAGGATATTCTTGAAGAGGTTGCTCATACTTCTTCTAATATGAAAACTGTCCATATCACCAGAGACGATTGCATTGGAAAACTCCACGCATTAGATGAAGGAATTCAGAAAGCATCTGGTGAAATTATTGTAACAACGGATGCTGATGTAGAGGTTGGAAAAAATTGGGTCCTGCAGATGGTGAATCAGTTTAATACAAAGACTGGAATAGTGATGGGAATGACAGTTGATAAATACACATTTTCCCCCTTAATGGCATTTCAGGCTTTGGATGGTGCCGGGATAAGAGTGGTATCTGCGGTTCTGGCATTATTCAAATTCCCAATAACCTGTCAGGGTGCAAATTTGGCTTTTAGAAAAGCAGCTTATATGCAGGTTAGAGAATCTGTCCTACATTTGGGAAAAACGAAAGGGAACAGAGAATGGCTGCTTCAGGAAGTTAAAAATGAAACAGATTGGGGAATTATGCCCATTGTTCATCCTCATAGCTTTGGTATCACCCAATCGCCTTCAACTTGGAGCGGTATGATAAACCAGCGGTCCAGGTGGGCTTCAACGGGGAAAAACTATTCCAGTGTATTAGTGAAAATATATTTAGGTCTGATTTTTATGTCCATTCTCAGCTTCATCAGCATCATTTTTATTCTGCCTGTTCCCGAAGCCGCTCATATTTTGTTGGTTAAAGGAATAATTGATTTTTCAGTGGCATTAGGGGTAGTCACTATTATTCAGCAACCAATTTTAATTTTGGCTTTCCCCATTGCCTTTATTTTGCAGCCCATATTTATCATTATATCAGGAATATTAGGTACACTAAATCTGTATAAATGGAAATAACCAGCTTCACCCGTCCGCCTAAAATTTTTCACACCCTCTACTCTCAAAGTGTATGGAGCAGTCTGTCATCTTCTCCCTTATTTACCTTTGATGATGGTCCCGGAGAAATGACAGATAAAATTTTGGATTTAGGTGATAAATATAATGAAAAATTTGTATTTTTTCTTCTCCCGCACAACGCAGAAAAACATAAAGAAACTATAAGAAGAATGGTGAGTGCAGGCCATATAATTGGAAGCCATTTTTTAAGCCATAAGTCCTATTTGTTTGTAGATAAAGCGCGATTTCAGTCTGAACTCAGGCAATCCGTTGATGAATTAAGCAGTGTTGCTGAAACGAAAATAGAATACTGTCGAGCACCTTATGGCCGAATTTTTCCCTGGCAGCAGAAATGGATCACAGAGTTAGGATTACAACATATGTATTGGACTCTGGACAGTCAGGATTATTATCAATGCCCTGCACAATTAATAACCCATAGACTAACACAAAAAATATGCAGAAATGATATTGTGTTGTTTCATGATGGAGATACCTTTCATCATGAATTGGATATAATTGTGGAGCACTGCTTACAGTCAATAAATTTATCAGATAATAGAAAGGAATAATCAGTTAATTTGAAGTATATATTTTTTTTCATAGTAATCTCTATTACATTTCTCCGGGGAAGCGGAATACATGTGCCGGTGGATGACCCTGTGTATATCTATCTCGAAAGGTTGGCAACTAAGGGAATGTTGAATGATTACAATAATAATACGCTGCCTCTTACCAGAAATGACATTGCAGAATCATTGAATCAATTACAAGAGAAAAAAACTGAATTGACTCCTGTTGAGTTTTCCTTTTTGAAGGAATTTTTATCTGAATACCGCTACGAGTTGACCTCAGAAAAATATCACAAAATTTCCGACGAATCATCGGGTTTGTATTTTGCATTTTCAAATATTGAAAATGCTTTTGACGGAGCCTCCGAGTTACTATCTTATTCACCACAAAGTGAAGAACCGCGATTCATCGTATATGAAAAAAATGGTGATCGTGCCTGGTTGAATATTGGTACCATGCTGCGAAGGGAAATGAAAGGGAAATCCCACCGCCTGGCTTATACTTATCACTATGACTTTTCAGTATCCATTGGGAATAACTTTTCGGTGTTTAGCTCTGCTGATCTCCATTCATTGGTATATAATGATGATTTCACAGAAGACTCAAATGAATTTAAGGGAGGCTTTCCGCTGCATAATCCCGGTTTTTATGGTTATGGAACAGAGCGATCTTTTGAGTATGCACATGCCTATCTTCACTATACATCCCCTTATGGAGATTTTACCTTTGCAAATGAGCCTATACAATGGGGAAATAGCCTGCAGCCAATTATATTGTCTGACAATGTACCACCCTATCCAAGAATTGCATGGAGTAAATCATTGGGGAAATCACGGTTCAGTTTTTTTCACGCCAATATTCTTCCTGCTGCCTCTTCATCAAATGCAGGATTAGAATATTATGATAAGAAATACCTTGTGGGTCATCGCTGGGAAGTCTCTCTCTCTGATAAATTGGAAGGAGCGTTTACAGAAATACTGGTATATGGCGGCAGGGAAACGGAACTGATATATTTTATCCCTCCCATCTTTCTTTGGCCGGTTCAGCATAATATGACTTCCCAATCTGAGGATAATATACTTTGGTTTTTAGAAGCACAATACACTCTGTTACCAGATGTGAAAACCTACGGAACTTTCATGATTGACGAGCTGAGAACCAGTGAAATGTTTAATGATTGGGGAGGTAACCGTTGGGCAGTTCAGGCAGGAATACATTTTACACATTCCCTGTTTTCGATTCCTGTGGACAATCGTTTAGAGTTTACGGCAGTGCGTCCCTGGGCATACACTCATAGGGAACCACAATTTGGTACGTACACCCATAATACCCGGCC
>JASMKZ010000045.1 GCA_030748955.1 Fidelibacterota bacterium
ATATTTGTCAAACTTCTCACGATATAAATGTAAGGTTTATCCTATTCTATTACAACTGAAAATTATTTAAGTTCCATGGTATTGTTCGTCTGTATTATCCACTTATTCCTTCATATCGTCCGTAACCGTATTTACCTCATCCGCTATTTCTTTTTTGGCTTTTTTAAATTCATTTAAACCCTTTCCCAAACCACGGGCAAGTTCCGGAATTTTTTTCCCGCCAAAAATGAGAATGATCGCCAGTATGATAAGTACTATTTCCCAAGGTCCTAGGCTCATGATTTCTCCTTTTATTTATGTCTGTTATTATTATATTTCATTCAGCTGTTCCCGGGTATTCACATTTGTAAGCTGCAAACTATAATGTGAAAGATCCACAACTACAGGTTTCAGCGATGAAATTATATCCATTAATGTATAATTTTCAACTGAAAACGCCTTTTCAAAATGATTAAGGCTATTTTGATGATAGAAACCGGACAAGGGGAATATTTTCCCATTTACAGAAGGAATAATAATTACATCTTCAATGTAAACAGCTTCTTTTTGCAGTGCATCTACTACATCTGAAGTAATATAGGGTGTGTCCACACTGATAATATAATTCCATGGAGAAGATGTATGCCTGAGTGCAGTAATGATCCCCACCATGGCTGCCTGGTAATCTGAAAAATCCGGGATAAACTCTATTTTACCTGAATATGGTTTTTTTCCCACAGAATATATATGAGTAAAACCACCTTGAAGTTTGTTAAATATTGTATCCAGAAAGGTAGTTCCATTAATCATACAGGCGGCCTTATCGGAGCCGAATCGCCGACTTGATCCGCCCGTTAGAATATACGCATTAAATTGACCTTCTGTTAACATTGACTGCACATTGATGGAATCCGGCTGCCATCTTCCAAAACGGCATTTTTCCAGATAGGTACATCTTTCTTCATTTGTGAAATAAACCATGTCATAGCATCCAGAGCTTCCACCCGGTGCTTTGACCATATGACAACCCTTAGCGAAGCTTCTCCAACCGGGATCTTTCCAACCCGGTGAATACAATCCAGCTGACTGATGGCAAAGCTACTCATTGTCTCTTCCCCCAGTTTCTGGAGCTCTTTTTCAGCCATTCCCTCATAATATTCATAATCCAGAGCAACGATGGGCTGACCATTTTCCATATCCCTCACCCTGCCGTAGAACTGAAGTTCCCCCCCATCGTTTGTATGGGTTTCATCTGATGGCAGAGCAGGTATTATATTTTTAATGATCCTTGTTATTACCATTTACCCCCCTGAAACAGGCGGGATGAGTGCAACCATATCCTCATTATGAAGCCTGTAGTTTTCATCTACATATGACTGATTGACTGCTACCCGAATCGGCAAGTCCTGTAATTTCTTTTTGTTCATGGCCCTGACTTTTTCAAGTAAACGACTCACTGTTTCGTCATCATCTAGTTCAATATCCATAGTTTGTTGATCTAAAGCATCCTTCACCAGTGAGAAGTTTCTGGTATGAATGGTTATCATTCGATATTCCTCCAATTAAGTGGATTTATTGTAATTTCATCTCCTGCCTTCAGTCCCTGCTTTCTGGGAGGTGATTCCAGAATGCAGTTTGATTCAAGGCTTGCTGTAAGCATATGCGACCCCATTTTTGATGCCGGTGAGCATAGAAGCTTTCCCCTGGAATCAATCCATGACCGGCCAAACAGGTATCGATATTTTTTACTCTCTACCGGAAAGTTTTCTGTCAGGATTGCCTGATGCTTGGGATCCCTTTTCTTCTGCTGTAAGTCCTGCATAACGGGATGAACATATTCCACATAGCATATAAATGATGATACAGGATTCCCCGGCAGGCCAAAAATAAGTGTGGAATCTGCTCTTCCAAAAAAGAGAGGCTTACCCGGTTTCTGAGCAACTTTCCAGAAATGCTCCTGCACCCCTAATTTATTATACACTTCCCGCACATAATCAAAGCGCCCCATTGATACGCCACCGGAAGAAATGATTACATCACAGGTTTGCAATGCCTCAGACAATAATCTGCGAAGCGAATCTTTATCATCCTTTATCACTTCCCTCATAACAACTTCCACCCCGGATTTTTCAGCCAATTCTGCAAACATATAGAGATTTGAATTATATATCTGCCCTATTTTTATTTTATTTCCCGGTTCAACCAGCTCACTGCCGGTGACGAAAATGGCAACCTTTGGTTTTATCATAACAGAGACCTTTTCATATCCAAATGTGGCCAGAGTGCCAATTTCACCCGGTGTAATGCATGTGCCTCTGGATATAAGTACATCACTCTTTTCAATTTCTTCTCCCTGTCTGCGGATATGCTCCCCGATATTGGCTTCTTGAAATATCTGAACGGTTCCAGAATCGGAGAACCCGTTGGTATTTTCCACAATAACAATTGCATCAGCACCATCGGGAATTGCAGCACCGGTCATACACTGGGCACACTGACCAGGCTTGAGGATAATATCGCTGGGGGTTCCCGCTGAACTGACACCCGCCATTTTCAATATGGCAGGTGATGACTTATCTGCACCTTCTGTATCAACTGCACGGACTGCAAATCCATCCATGGCCGAATTATCAAACTGCGGCATTGGGAAAGTGGCTGTAATATCCTGGGCAAGAACCCGATTTCCAGTATTTTTTAGTGAAACAGTTTCAAAGCCTAGAGGTTGAATATTATTACTTATAATCGATTGCGCTTCCTGAACGGTAATCATAGAATTCCTCTGAATAAAAATATGATGGCAAAAATAATAACCGTACCCATAATTTTCTGAATGGTCTTAGCATGAAACTTGAAAGAACCTAAATATGATCCGGCAAGTGCACCGACTATCACTGCACCGATGAGAGGAAGAATAAAATCAATATCAAAGGTCCCTGCCTGTGCCCGGGCAAAAACTCCCACCAGAGAATTGACCCAGATAAATATAGTTCCAGCGGCAGCAGCCTCTTTTTCACTTCCCAGACCAAACATAACAATGAGTGGCACCAGGTATATCCCCCCGCCTATCCCCACCGAGCCAGCAACAAAACCCAAGATTGCACCCAGACCAACCATGAAAATCCATTTTTTTGTGCCGGATAAATAAAATGAGAATTGAAACTCTCTCAGTACATATATTCTTACCACTACTAAAATGAGTGTGAAAAGTAGAATCAATTGGAATATTTCTTTCGGGAGATTCAGCGACCCTGCCAAATATGCCATGGGAATAGAGGTAATTAAAAATGGGGCAATCAAGTCAATTCGTCCATAACCATTGCGCCAGAAATTTACCATACCGATGGAGGTAACAATCAGATTTAAGCTTAATGATGCAGTGGGAATGATAAGATAATTGATTCCAAAAATAGCCATGAGAGCTGTATAGGATGAGCCGCCTCCCAACCCCACACTGGAATAAATGAATGCAACAAACAAGAACAGAATGGGCAGTAGATATTCCATCAATGCTTTTCACCCTTCATCATGTGAAATGAATGAAAAATAGTTGGGATTAATACCTTCAGGGCATCTTTTGCCGCACCGGTGCTTCCAGGTAAGCAAACTACAATTGTTCCCTTTATAACTCCTGCTGTCAGCCGTGACAGCATGGCTGTTTTTACCTTTCCGCGCCCATATGCATGGAGTGCCTGCTCAATACCGGGTAATCTGGAATCAAAATTATTTTCCACCATTTGAATGGTCAAATCACGGGGGGATAAACCTGTTCCGCCTGTGGTTATAATCAGCTCTACACCATCTTGAATCCAAGCTTCAATCGTTGGTATGAGTTCTTCAGACCCATCTGGCAATACCTTTTGATGATCCCCTTTACAGCCAGAATCGGTAAAACCTTTAAGCAGCATGGGGCCCGATCTATCTTCACTCTTTCCCGCAGAAATACTGTCGCTCATGGTAATTATTCCAACGTTTGGCCGATACTCAATAGCATGGCCCGATTTTCCACCGATCTTTTCTACCAGTTTGATTGCACTGATGGTCATAGTCTTATCCACAGCCTTACACATATCATAAATTGTCAGGGCCGCTGTAGAAACAGCTGTGAGTGCTTCCATTTCAACGCCTGTAGCTTCCCGTGTTTTAACAATCGACCGGATCATGATCTGCTCCCTATTCAGTTCAAATTCAAGATCCACAAACGAGAGATTCAGCTGATGACACATGGGAATCAGATCCCAGGTTTTTTTAGCAGCCTGGATGCCAGCTATCTTGGCTGTAGTGAGCACATTTCCTTTTGGCATAGCCTCATTTTGTATCAAATTGATGGTATCGGCTTGGAGCATTATTATACCTTCTGCCCGGGCTCTCCGGATCGATGGTGTTTTTTCTGTGACATCTACCATTTTCACATTTCCATCTGTATCGAGATGACTGAACTTGTTCATCTATCCTCCTATCCTAGTCACTTATTCTTCTTGTTATGCAAACTCTGGATAATTCTATGATAATGGTCAGCAAATCGTTCCCTTATTTTCGATTATCCATTTCTAATAAGGGTAAAGATAAAATACCTAGCTATATTGATGTCGGACAAAAGACAATGTATAGATATGCTGAAAAAGTAAATGGTATTGCCCAAAATGCAGTTACAGAAATTCTATTTAATATGTCTTCAACTGCCCATATTATAGGTGGTTGCCCGATGGGTAAAACAAAAAATGAAGGAGTAGTAAATGATAAATTTGAAGTCTTTGACTATCCTAACATGTATATTTTGGATGGATCTATCATTCCATGTAATTTAGGAGTTAATCCTAGTCTTACAATTACAGCATTAAGTGAATATGCAATGTCATTAGTCCCTGAAAAAGATGGAAATTCAAATATATTATTAGATGTACAATTAAACAATATTTCATCAGATGGATAATGATAATAAAGAAAATTTTTCTCAAACTTGGTGGAAATGGGGCGATTCTAATAAATCATTTCATTTGTCTGATTATCCTAAGCTTAAAAGGTTTTTAGAAAATAAATGGGAAAAGACTTTGATCGAAGATTTTAATTTGTCAGAAGATGATCAGTTAATTGAAATATCAACTTTTACATTAAATGATTTTCAGGATTATTATCAGCAACTTGAAAAATCACAGTTTTCAAATGAAAATCTTGATAGATTGAAATATGGTTTTGGCAAAGGATATCAGGATGCGCTTAATATTTTAACAAATAAAAATCTAATTGTTCCTGATTTTGTGCTTTATCCTGAATCTGAAAAAGACGTAAGCCATATACTGAAACAATCTGAAGAGAATGGAGTAGCTATAATGACTTTTAGTGGTGGCACAAATGTTACAGAGTGTTTTTCAATTGAGGGTAATAGAAAATGGGTGTGTGCTCTTAATATGCAGAGGATGAATAAGGTTCTGGAAATTGATGATATCTCTTTAACTGCAACATTTGAGTGTGGTATTTATGGTCCTAAGCTTGAAAAATGTCTTAATGATAAAGGATTTACTATGGGGCATTTCCCACAATCTTTTGAGTTTTCAACTTTAGGTGGCTGGATCGCAACAAGATCAGCAGGACAGGAATCTGGGAAATATGGAAAAATTGAAGATATGATTCTTGGATTGAAAGCAGTAACACCTAATAATACCATAGAAAACAGAGATTATCCTAAGCATGCTATGGGAATAGATGTTTTCCCTTTATTTGTAGGATCTGAAGGTACATTAGGTGTTATAGTTCAGGCAAAGATGAAAATTCATCAACTGCCACAATCTAATAATTGGGTGGTTGCTTTGTTTAAAGATTTTGAATCCGGATCAAAAGCATTGAGAACTATGGTTCAATCTGGGAAACATCCTGCTATTTGCCGCTTGTCAGACCATTCGGAAACTAAAATGTTATCCTTACTTAGTAATTCAGAACCTAATGGTTTAAAAAAGCACTTTCAAAACTTCATGAAATCATACCTAAGTAAAAAGGGTTATGATAAGCCCTGTATGCTCATGTTAAAGTTTATTTACAATCATACAAATTACACAACAGATATCAAACAGGTCAAAAAACTTCTTAAGGCTAATGATGCAACAATATTACCAGCTTACGTATCTACTAATTGGGAAGATAAGCGGTTCTCACTTCCTTATTTAAGAGAAACACTAATTCAGCACCGTATCTTAATAGATATGTTTGAAACATCAACATATTGGAAGAATCTGATGCCTTTATATTCTAATATAAAAAATGCTTTAGATCAAAAGAGTGATTATTTTAGAAATGGAGGTATAATTTTTTGTCACATCTCTCATATTTATAATACAGGAGCATCGTTATATTTCACTTTAATGACCTCTCAGGAAAAAGGAAATGAATTACAACAGTGGAACAATATTAAAGAGATTGTGACTTCAGCTATTTATGATGGAGGAGGGGCCATTAGTCATCATCATGGTATAGGAAAAGCACATAGAAAATGGTACAATCAGCAATTAAACATTGATGAAAGATCATTGATGCAGGCAATTAAATCTTATTTAGATCCTAATGACATATTAAACCCCGGCAAATTATTCGATGAAACGTAACCCTTATCAACAACAGAATATAAGTAATACTACTTTTGATCTTATAGTTGTTGGTGGGGGAATTACAGGTGCAGGTGTTTTATTAGAAGCAAGTAAAATAGGATATAAAACTTTATTGATTGAGAAAGGTGATTTTGCCAGTGGCACAAGTAGTAGGTCTGCTAAACTTGCACATGGTGGATTGCGATATCTTCAATATGGGCATTTTAAATTAGTAAGGGAATCTTTAAAGGAGAGAGATTTTTTGCTGAACAAATATCCTCATTTAGTAAAACCATTAAGCTTTTTATATCCTTTATATACGCGAAAATTAAAGATTCAGGTATTTTTAGGACTTTGTGTGTATCAGCTGCTAAATTTTTCTTCCAATCTTTCAGGATTTAAATTTTTAAACAAAAAAAAGACCTTAAAAAAATTTCCAGTCATAAATAGCTATAATCTTAAAGGTAGCTTTGTTTATTACGATGCTGTAACTAATGATTCCAGGCTTTGTAATGAAATAATACATGATGCTATAAATGACTATTCATCTTTAGCTTATAATTATCTTGAATTAATTTCTTTTGAAAAACTTCAAAACAATTTGCAGGTTAAATGTTATGATTATATTGAAAATAAAGAGATAGTTATAACTTCTAAATTCTTGATTAATGCCAGTGGCCCATGGATGGATGAATTAGCTAATAAAATATTTTCTTATTCTAAAAATACAATTGCTCCAAGTAAGGGAACTCACATTGTTTTATCAAAAAAAGATTTTCCAGTAGATAGTTCCTTGTTGTTTTCTGCAAAAGCAAATGACAATAGATGGTTATATACAGTGCCATGGGAATTTGATACTGTTATCGTAGGGGCTACAGATACTGAATATTCTAATGGTATTGATAAAGTTGATGTCGAAATTGAAGATGATCAATATATTTTAAATGCTATTAATCATATTGTTCCTTCATTAAAGATATCTAAAGATGATGTTATCAGCTCTTTTGCTGGTGTAAGACCATTGTTAAAGAACGATGCTATTTCTAGTAAAGACAGATCAAGAGAATATAAAATTTGGTGGTTAAACGATAGAGTTTTGAATGTTTTTGGTGGTAAATTAACTGGTTTTAGATCTATGGGTGAAAAAGCGGTTAAATTAATCGCTGAAAAAGAAATTATTTCTAAAAAAAGTCAAAAAAAGATTGAACAAAAAAAAATCAATATTAAATTAAATGAGCTTCCAGATAAGTTTATTTTATTAATTAAAGAAAAATATAATAAAGAAAGTTTTAAGATTTTTAATATTTGTTTTGAAAATCCATCTGCTATTGAATTGCTTCATGAAGATTTTGATATATACATGGCTGAAATAATATATTTTGCAAGGCATCAAAGTTGTTATCATATTGATGACCTCTTAGGAAGGCGTCTTTCTCTATCCTATATATTGCCAAAATTTAAAGATAGATCAGAGATTATTCGTAAAACAGCAGAAATTTTAAGTATAGAATGCTGTTGGGATGAGCAGGAATATTGTAAAGAACAGGAAAACTATATTAACCTGATCAATAAAAAGAATTTGTATTTATAAATACCTTTTTTAAATGAAGAAAATTGCCTTTTTAATAAATGGAACAGCAAAAGGAAAGGAAATTCTAAAGCTTAAGTTAATCAATAAATTTGATAATTATCAGCTTAGTTTTCATGTGTCAACTTATGCAGGGGAAGCTGTAGAATTTGCTCAAGAAGTAATCAATAATAGAATTGATTATCTAATTGTTGTTGGAGGAGATGGCACAATAAATGAAGTTATAAATGGATGCATGAAATGTCAGAAAGTACTGTTAGATACTAT
Source organism: Fidelibacterota bacterium (assembly GCA_030748955.1). Lineage (GTDB taxonomy): Bacteria > Fidelibacterota > Marinisomatia > SCGC-AAA003-L08 > D37C17 > D37C17. The sequence goes on from JASMKZ010000045.1 coordinate 8,410, forward strand.
TTCTATTGGTGTTTTGCCTTATGGTTCAGGTAATGATTTTTCAAAATCATTAGGAATTAAAAAAGATCTTGATCAACTAAAAAAGTTGATTGAAAATGATATTTCTGGACCAGTTGATATTGGTAAGATTGATTATATTAATTCTGATGATCAGAGAGAATCTCGCTATTTTATAAACATAACTGATGTAGGTATTGGAGGAGTAGCTGCTGAAAAGTTAAGTAAAAATAGAAGGCTTATGGGAGCAAAGATTACTTACCATAAGGTGATTCTTCAATCATTTTTTTCTTATAAACCAGTTGAGATAGATCTTAAAAGTGATGCAATAAAATGGAAAGGAAAAATACTGAGCTTGTGTATGGCAAACGGCAATTATTTTGCCAATGGTATGTGTATTGCTCCTCAGGCAAATTTATCTGATGGAAAAATACAATTAGTGATCATGGGAAAGGTGAGTATCTTTGATTACATCAAGAACCTGTCAAATGTTAAAAAAGGAAAGATTTTAGAGCATCCTGAAATTACTTATGTAAAAGTAGACTCATGTATTATTGATGCAAAAAAACGGAGCTGTCCTATTGATATGGATGGAGAATTTATTGGTTATGCTCCTTTAGAACTTAAAGTAATTAAGGCAGGATTAAATTTTTTACAAATTAATTAAATTATATCCAGTTATTATCTCTGAACCATTTAATGGTATCCTTGAGTCCCTCTTTCACATCGTCATATTTGTACTTAAAACCTGTCTTTAGTGTTTTTCTGTTTGATATCCAATAACTAGAACCTATGTATTTGGCTGATTGTGGCTCTACCATATTCAGCTTATCAAAGTACTTACTTAAATTAAGATTTATCAGAATCTTTGCCAGTGATAGTGTAAATAAACGCATAACTGTCATTGGTAAGAAAGGAATGTCTTTTAAGTTTTTACCAGTTAGTAGAGCAATATAGTGCAGAAATTCATGATAAGAAATAACACTACTATCCACTATATTAAAGTCTTCTCCAATATATTCATTCTTACCTGAAATATGCATTACAAAACGTGCAATGTCGTCAACATGTACTGAACAAGTTATAGAATGTTTTGCCCTAGCAGGTATTGCAGGTAAAACACCTCTGTTGATGGAAAGTATTATTCCGCCATGGCCATAGGTGCTTCCAGGACCATAAATTGGAGCTGGTCTAACAATGGTTAAAGGAAGCTTTTTATCTCTGTATTTTTTCCAGAGAAATTGTTCTTGCTCCCATTTACTGACTGAATACTCATTAACTATATGTGTATTTCTGGGGCTAGTTGCATTTTCAGGCATATTTTTTGGCGAATCGGACTCTTCAGTAAAAGGTATGTTGGCGTATTTACCTTTCTTTTTTGGTTTACCAAAGATCCCACATGTACTCCAATGAATGTATTGTGTAATATTTTCTGGTAAAACAGAAATCAGATTTTTTGTTCCTTCTACATTGATCTTTCTTAGTACTTCGATTTTTGCTTTATAGCTATATAATGAGGCTGTATGGTAGACAATATCAACATCTCCAGCTAGTTTGAATAAGTTCTTTAAGTGACTAACCTACTCTTGATTGCCTTTGAGGGAGAAAGAAATGAAAAGAAAAACCCATCACCGCCCCAACTTTGTGGCGGCTTTCGTTTTTGTTACCGCGCTAACCCTGACTCTCGTCACTTGTACAGACGAAAACAAAGAGCCCGGTGCGATTTTATTGTCGACGATCCTGACCAGCGACAACCTCGCAAGCACCACCGGCCAGGCGCTCTCGACGACCGGGGATTGTGGCGAAAGCAGTGCACTCAACTACTGTCTTACCCCAGCCAACGTGAGCGGAATGGTGTTTTACCTGGGGATCATGATGGGCGAAGC
>JASMKZ010000046.1 GCA_030748955.1 Fidelibacterota bacterium
ATTGCTGGCGGTGCCCATTACTGAATCGTGAAGAATAATATTTGCACCGGGAAGAGGTTGATGTGTATCTGCATCTAAAACCACTCCGTTGATACTACCCAAACTTCCCGAAAGAATGGATGGAATGAAAATAAAAAGGAAAAAATAGCGCATGGTAAGTGGTTTAAAATTATCCGACTTGAGATATTAAGGGGAATAAAAAAATCTCCTGCAAATGTTTCATCGGCAGGAGATTTCTTTAATATAATGATTATAACGCTAATTATAATTCATCAAAATTCTCCAGTTCTTCTTCGATACGCTTTAACTCCTCGTCAGAGGGTCCATCGTAGTCATATTCCGAATCCGGATTGATAGGTAGTGTGTTCTTCATGTTTAACTCCTTTTTCATTTAATTAACAGCTAAAGATTAAACTGTCTGTAAACAAGAAAATTTGATCTGCATCAAAAAAATGAAAAATGAAAATTAGAAACGGATATATTCAATCTATTCTCAGGCGGGAAGTATTTCAAAAAAAGAGTGGATAATAGATAGGTGATATTGGATGTACAGCAAAAAAAGCATTTCCATATACCCAATCTAATCAAGTAGGCGTTGTTTTTGCCTACCTTATAAAGGAAAGGGTTTAGGGAAGGTAAACAGAGAAAAGTATAAAATTAATAATAAAAGTTTACATCTATTTTGGACAAGGAATCAATTCAAGTGCTTTCCGGCAAATGGTTAATTGATTTTGAAAGTCGCCAGCAGGCCCCAAAGGATATCCCAACTCATAAGGGACAGAATAAAAACGAGATACTTTCATTTTTACATTTATTTCATCTATGATACTGACAGTACTACAGGCTATCCCTGATTCTTCGCAATATTTCTGTACCAAACCAACGGTTTGAGGACAAACTGGTCAGACTGGGATCAAAAGTGCAATCTGGACATTGTCTTCTTTTAGCTTCTGAATAATTTCAGGAATTGTTTTCTTTACAAATCGAATAGGGGCTAAGATGGATCCCATCACGGAAAAATGTCTATGGTTTACTTTTCCAATCATTCCTTCTTCAGCTAACTGGATCAACTGCGGAATAGGCATAACACCTGAGGGGTCAGCTCTAAGCCCTGTATGATCAAAGCTTCCACTGCGGTGACCATCCTTCAACTGAGAGAGATTTACATCTTTTGTAATCTCCCTAAAGGAATAATCTCCACCCTTTATTTTGGTATCAAATGACTCCTGCTCATTTTTTATATAAAGTCCCGCCGAGGAAATTATGGCAACATTTGCCTTATTTAGCGGAGCTGTAAGGGCAGCGAGTTTATTCGGGTGACAATTTTTTCAGGGATAAAGACTGAGAGCAGTTTTATTTTTTATGGATAGGTAGTTTAATTTGGAGATAGAAAAAATATCCAAGGTATTATCAATAATCTTATATGTGCGGAAGGAGAGTTCTTTTAAGGATAATTATTCAAGAACATTACTTTAGGGAAAAAGTGTACTTAGTATTAGAATCGAGGAAATGATTATCAAACTAAAATTCACTTTAACTTGATAAAATCATATTCACCAAAGTTACTACATCAAGTACATTAATGCTCTCATCGCCATTCACATCACAAGCGGGAGTCGTTTCCCCGCCATTTAGAATTAGATTCACCAAGGAAACCACATCCAATACATTCAAAAGGGAATCATTATTCACATCCCCCAATATATATTCCAAATCACCTAAGTAAAAATTTTCATCACCTGGTTGATAGTCCACATACCTGAAAGGTACGAAAAACATTTCATCTTCGGTTCCCTCTCCCCAGTAAGTCCATTGAGGCGGATTATTGGGATTATCAGGATTATTACTGGTATTGTCATAAGTACAGATTGCATGCACCTCTGACCCTTGTGGCAGATGTATCATGTATTCAGGAGAATACCAGAACTGCCAGTCAAAATCCCATTGGGGTATTTTAATCAACGGAATAGTATCAGGAGAGGTTGGCGTCAATGCGAATATTTCCCAGGATTTCCCCAATAGGTGAGAGTGAGGCAAAAATTGAATCAAGCTTATATCCTGATAAACATTCCAAACTTCATGCACTTCAGTAAGTTGATTTGGGGGAAGTTGAAAGGTAAAGTTGATGAGAACTCTTTCCTGAACATAGCGCTGTGCAGGTTCTTCTTTGAAAAAAATATTAACAGAGGACAGGTCTGTTTGATCACTTCCTAAAGGAGCATAATGTATTTGTACAATCAATTCTGAATTTGCCGGAATTTGCTGTGCCAATCCATTTGGCCATTCTCTGCTGCGGACTCCAGGAGCATAACCTCCTAAAAAGTCAGAAATATTGAAAGTGCCAAAACCACCGAAGCAATCATAGCCATATTCGGGGTCTTCAGCTTCTAATGCATCCGTAGTTCCCTCTGGTGTAGCAACAATGAGAGCATGGTGGACTGCTTCTAAATTTCCCGGAATGAACTCAAGAGCTGCAATATCTTTATCTTCAGTAAATCCTGTTTCCAGAACAAAACAGCGATAATCATCTTGAAAATTTCCTTCAATAAAATAAGACTCTTCTAATTCCAGTACCATATCAGGAACACCAATGGCAGAACCGGTGGGATAATCCGGCATGGGATATTCTAATGCAGGATCGCCCTGCATAGCTCCCTCATCCACCCACTCAAGATAAGAATGGATTTCATCTTCGCTGAGGTACATTTCATCCAATAAGGTGCTGTAACTCCTGTCAGCCGGCCAGGGGGGCATGATTGGATTTCCATGACGACTGCCATCTCCATTTCCAGAAATAGCATAGGAAATCCAGTAGCGGTTCTCAAAAACTTCCTGGTAATTTGTGAGAGGAAGAAAGGCACCAATTTCCCCTTCTCTATGGCAAAGGGTGCAGTTATCGTAGATTATAGGTGAGATATCCTCACTATAGTTCAGTGCGAAAACCGATTGCATTAATAAAATTATGATAAATATTTTCATCTTATAATCTAAAACCTAAGAATAGACCAGAAGAAGTAATATTTGTTACAAATTGTTATATTGATAGAAACTAACAGACCAATAGGAACCATGAAGATAATATTGTAATGCCATTTTCAACATTGAAGCAACTCCCCATCCTTTAACTCAATAGTGGGTTTATTAAATTTTTGTTTATATTCTTCCTTTTTGAAAGTATGAATCGGAATTAACTTTTTAGGATTCAATCCATTCACCATTTTTGTCAATGTTGGTAAATCAGCATGCCCACTACTGTGTACATAGTGGTAATTGAATTTTCTATCTTTCACAAAATAATGTACAAAAGCCTTGGTAGGTTGTTTTTTCTGATATCCCTCCCAAAGGGAGTAAATGAAATTTCCACCGTCAATATTATTCATTTTCTTAAAATGAGGAAGTAATGCTCCTCTGACAATCATGACGATCTTGTCAAAATTTTGGTCAATTTCATCTCTTGTTATTTTATATGGTTGAAAGCTATATAATTCATTTTCTCCTAATGCATTTACTAAACTTTTTGAAGCTGAAGAAGAAAAGAAAACTTTCACATTCTTAAATCCATCTGATGGATATGGGAGCTTGTTTCCTGTTACCTTTACAAGCTGTGTGAGGAGGTAGGCATAATAAACATCCAATACAAAAATTTTCCCTGCTTCTTTACATGCCTTAAATACCGATACAATTCTGTCAATATTTTGGCCCGCTTGATAGACTAAGTTTATACCATTAGATTTATTGAAAAGTGATAATAATTCCATCTGGATATCATCTTCAGACTTATTCTTTTTGCTTCCCCCAAGGTTCGTACCTTCCATGAGCAGATAATCTATATTTTCGGGAGGGGTTTTAACTAATGTATCCAATAGTTTCCCTTTGCGCCCATGCCCCCTGAAATCACCAGAATAAAATATTCGCTTCCCATCGCCTTCAATTAAAAAGGAATAGGCATCAAAGGCAGAATGGTCATTGAGATAAGGCGTGATGGAAATATCACCAATATTAATTCTTTTTTCATATTGATAATAATAAGGAGAAGATATTGAAATTTGTGAGGGAGTAAATATCGTAGATATTTTAATTAGCTCATGGGCTGCTTTTCCAATATAAATCGGAATATCTCTTTGCACATAATTTATGAAACCATAATGATCTAAATGTGGATGGGAAATAATAACCGCATCAATCATATTAGGATCTTCTGTATATAACCCAGTTATATCTGGTAAAATATTCTTTTTGATTAGGTCTTTGGTTGAAAGGGATTTGTATTTATTAAAATTAAATTCTGACTTATCAGGCTCTACAAGGGGCATACCAAAGTCAAATAGTACTCGGGTGGCTGCAGTTGAAATTTCAATACAATTCCCACCGATTTCATTTGTACCTCTGTGGATTTTTAGATTCAATGAAATAGTATATCTTTTATACCAAAGGTAGATTGCCTTAAGTCAATTTTCTTCCAGCCTGTACTTAAGGAAAACACCTCAATTTCCTGATAAGCTATGTGGTGGATCATTCCAACCCAATTTATCACTGGCATTGAGATTGCAAATTCTTCCATCCCTTTTTTGAAATTATTTATTTGGTTATATTTTTTTTTATAACTCAGAGAATTTTTTTTACATACATTTGTATTACGCATAATATTTAGGATATATCCAAACTTAACTTTTCCTTTTTTCATTTTTTGCGCATCATTTTCCAGATGATTACCGCTCATTTTACCCCAGCTGGACTTTTCCGTCCCAATTTCTATTCCAATCACTGGTTCTAAATATTTCTTATTTTCATTTTGTAATTGCCAGGAACAAATGGATTTAATTTCTGCGGGATCTAAAATGACAATATCCATTCTATATGGTTTTGAATCAATATTAAGTCCATATTCCATTTGCAGGGGAGGCACAGAGAATACTTTTCCCTTATAATTATCAGTAATGTTCAATCTATTTATTTGTTTAAAATATTTGTCGTTAATACCTGATTTAATTGGTGTAGAAAGCTTCTTATTTTTTAATAATTTGTCTGCAAGTCTTACCTGCAAACTTTTTTCTGAAAAATGGCTCAAAGGATGTACAATCACTTCTGATAACAATTCAACAATTGAATTCTCTACAAAATATTTTAGTGAAGAGTTTTTCAACTCTCTACCTCAAATATTGAATTGAAAACCCCTGCGATGTTACCAAAACAACGCAAACCGTTTTATCTTTATGATTACTCTGTGCATCAAATTTCCTTTTGAATTTGTGATTAAAGTCTAATTCATCCCATGCGAATGTAATAATTAGAGTGTCTTTGTTCTTGTTAGCACACTGTAACCAATAAGCTATGATCTGTTCTGCAACACCGGTAAACCCTACCTTGGAATTCCACTTTTTATATGCCTTACCAAGACAGATAGGGTGACATATCGAGGGTACATCACCGGGAATAATATTGATATTAGAATGTTCTGTTAACTTAACAATTGAAGTCTTGATATCATCTGTCAATATTCTTTTGGGTTTCCCAAATAGTTGTTCTTTCAATCCATCTAAATCAGTTCTCAGAGGTTCTACAGTTAATTCATTTTGTGACTCTACTAATCCTCTGATAATATCATCTAATAATTCTGCCATTCCCTCACTATGTTCTGCAATTCGATTTAATATTTCTTTAATGTTTCCAAACATAGTTATACCCTTGAATTGATTTCTATATATTTAATTTTACCTTCCTCTCTTTGGATCAACCAATTAAAATGGCTCTTTCGAAAATTCCATACCTGGATATTCCATTCCTGAAGTTCAGATTGATTGTTTTTGTTTGTGTCCAGGTATTTTAAATCCAGAATTCCGACATTTCTAGAAATGAGTTCTTCTCTTAATCCATCAGCAGAAGTTACCCTGATAGATGTAAAAGACTCTGTGTCTAAATTCCAGTTATAAGATTCACCTGATGGGTCGTAATGGAGATAAAAATGATACGGTTCTTCTTTCAATTTTGGACTATTCCCATAATTGTAATTTACATATGTTTAAGAAATAGGTAATTATAATTACTCAATGTACATCATACCAAAGTCAACAACCCGTTCGACAAGGGTATAAAGGGAGGGTAAAATATTATCAAACAGACTTTAAATACTTTAATTCCTTTTCAATAAAAGGGATTGGTTTTATATCAAATGATTTAAAATAATGTTTCTCTACTATATTGCCCTCCAATAACATAGTCAATTGACCCCTGGTGACAGGGAACCAAGGATACCTGTCAAAAAATGCTGCAATTGTATGAACAACTAATACAGGGGTTGGCATTTGCCAAGTCTTTTTACCACTGGCTAAAGCAATGAATTTCAGTATCTCTTCCCAGGTAAAATGAGATTCTCCTCCCAACTCAAATGTCTTGCCTTTTGTTTCATTTTTATTCAAGGCATTTATAAAAAACTGAGCTACATTTTTCACATGAATAGGTGTCAATTCAAATTGTCCTGCATTAAAGGGTAGCAATCCGGTATAAAACAGTGGTGCAGGCAGAGGAAGACTCAGCATATCATCCCGAATTTGGGTACAAAACTCAGGTCTTCCCTGTCCTTTTGGATCACCAAAAATAAGTGATGGACGAAAAATGGTATATTCCAATCCTGATTGAATAAGAGCTTGCTCTGCTTTCCATTTGGTGTGTTGATAGGGCGTTCCATTTTCTTTTACCCCATTGGCACTCATAAGAACAAAATGTTGAATCCCGCATTTCTTTGCAGCTTCAATGCAATACAATACACCGTCATAGTGTAGTTTTTCGAAAGTTATATTCTGTCCGGGGAATTCTCTGATTATACCTATTAAATAGATTAATGCATTACAATGTTGAATGGTCTCCAAAATTGCACTTCTGTCTTCAATATTACCGGTGACTATTTCAATTTTTTCTCTTTTAGACACCTTTTCAAGTGATTGAGCTCTAACAAGAATTCGGGGAGTATATCCCTTGGATAGCAACTCGTTGAGAATATAGGTGCCTACAAAACCGGTAGCTCCAAATATAGCAACCTTCATTCTAATTTACCCCACAGATTTACTCTTATGGCTATAAAATATTGAAATTGTTATTAAAATTTGTCAATCTTCTATCTTCAATGGCAATTATCATTTCCGCATATTTCTGGTTAGGTAATTGAAGGTATCCTCAACAGAGTCTTTAATCACAAATAGTTTCACATCTTCAGGGGAAATGGTTCCTGCCTGAATTAGTTTATCCCAATTAATAAGTCCATCCCAGAACTCACTACCAAAAAGGACAATAGGAATTTTACGGGTAATTTTTTTACACTGCAGCAGGGTTAGAATATCAAATAGTTCATCTAAGGTGCCAAACCCGCCGGGCCAGACTACAATTCCTTTTGTCAAATAGGTAAACCAGAATTTCCTCATGAAAAAGTAATGGAAGACAAAGTTTAATCCTTTAGTAATGAATTTATTATTAGTTTGTTCAAAGGGGAGTGAAATACCCAATCCAACGGATTTCCCGCCAGCATCCTTTGCACCCTGATTTGCAGCCTGCATAATCCCCGGCCCAGCACCTGAGGTGATGATAAATCTGTTTTCTGCCTGGTAATTTTCCATATTCCATTCAGTAAGTAATTTTGCCAATTTCCGGGCTTTACCATAGTATTGGTTTATACTACTGTCATGTTTGTCTCTTATTCTTGCAGAACCAAAGAATACAATAGTATCTTTGATATTATGGTGGCGAATCACACTGAGAGGACCCAGGTATTCAGAAAGGATTCTCAGAGGTCTTCCACTCATACTACCTAAAAATTTCTCATCATTATAAAATCGGCGTTTTCCCATAGACTACACTTCCTGATTAATTTCGATAGGGTTTTCTGTAAGACTTATTCCTCTATTCTTTAGATACTCAAAGATGGCGGATACAAATTGAGGATTATTCCCCAAATCTTCCAGATTAAATACCCCTGGTCTGGAAAATTGATTTGAAAGGAGTAGCTGTAATGCTGCAGTACAGGTGTAACCGGTAGTCCGTGCCATGGAGGTAATATTGTTTTCTCTGTCATATTTATCATGTAAATCATAGCGAATCGCATAATTTTCTCCGGCTACCTTCCCGTAGAATTCAAGTCGCATAACAGTTTGATCTTTATCTAATGCATTAGGTGCCCAATCTACAATAAGTGAAGCTGCTGTACTTTGGATATTATCCTCAGAAAATTTACCTTCATTCCGCAAGGCGATCACCTTCTGAATATGTCCAGGAAAGCGAAGCGTTTTTTCAACCATATTAGGAATGGACAAATTCAGTAATGACCGCAGTCCATCCGAATTAAACGCATCAAGTTTTCCTATATCAGGGAAATCTATCTGCTCAATTTCCGACATGGCAGGTTTTGTTACTAACTCACCATTTTCAACAAACCTGGCGGGGCGTGTATATTCCTCAATGACATCAATGGGAGAAAATACGGACTTATAATACCATGGAGGCTTAGGGTCTTGGGGTAATCCACCCACAAAACATTTTGCTGACTCCAGCTCATCAAACATGGATATTGCCTGTCCAAAATACAAATTTGAAAGACCGGGAGCCACACCTGCATCAACGATGGCAGTACCCCCTTTCTCTTCAGCTAATGTATGTAATAATTGGGCATCCTCAGGCATAAAGGATATATCAACAATATTTTTCCCTGATTCAATAACTGTTTTTAAAGTAGTGTAGCCCATAAATCCAGGGACTGCACCTACCACATTTGGAAATGAGGCAATAGCTGATTTCAGGGCAAAATGATCTGAAAAATCTAATTGAAGGAAATCAATTTCAAATAAATCATACATCTTTTTTAATTGAATATCCCTGTCAGCAACGGTAATATCATAACCTAAATCGTGCAGATCTCTTGCAATGGCAGATCCCACCATTCCCCCGCCAAGTACAATAATTTTTTGTTTCATAATTTTTATTATTCGATTAAAAGTGAAAATTAAGGGCTAAATCTAAGCAGGGAGATTAGTACAAAAGGTAGAACAATATTTGTAACATAGCTTTACATTTCAATTTTCTTTAAGCATTTTAATTTCAGTTTAATTTATGGCATGAAAGTATCCGGAGCTGTTATAATCCTTCTTATAGCCTTCAGTTCCGCAGGCTATTATGAAGTCGGTGATTCCGTCTCAGAGCCTCACCAACGCATAGCTTATCCCGTCTGTTACGGCGAATACCAAGGTGACTATCTTACATTAGAAGATTTAAATGGCTTTGAAAATGGCGGTAATTTTAAAGTCATCTGGATAGAAATGCTGGCAACCTGGTGAGGTTCCTGTGCTGTGGAAGCCGGTACGGTGGATGAAATATATGAGAATTGGGCAGATAATGAATTCTTTTACAAAATTACTGCAGTGATGGATGTAGGCAGCCCCTACAGTTGTGAAGACTGGGCAGGATTGGGGTTTCCTGATATTCCGACCCCACTCATTGATGACGGTATTTTTAATGGCGGAAATGACAATCAAATGTTTAATTTATTTAATACGGCTCAATTTTCAGCACATAACCATGCCATACTCAATCACAAATTTGAAGTGGTCTATAAAAATTCTTCTACAATTGTCTCAGAATTGGATGCTTCCATTAACCATAATATTGCTGTATGTATTGAGCAGGGAGCATGTGTGGACAATACCTGTTTATCCGGCGATCTGAATGGTGATGGCATATTAAATGTGCTGGATGTAGTTTCCATGGTAAATGCAATATTATATAATGATGAATTAGACCCATGTGCTGATGTGAATGATGATGGTATTGTTAATGTCCTTGATGTGGTGCAATTGGTGGGGTTGATTTTATCCTAGGGTACTAGGGTACAACCTGTCTCCCGCCAGGCAGGCAAGCAACCATGCTTGTCGGTGTTTTTATAAGAATAGTGGAATTGTCATTATCCAGCAACCAAGGTTGGTTGCAGTACAAAAACTCATTTATTTCTTTGAATGCCGCCTCATAACTGAGATAAATTTTCCAGCCATTTAACCATATTACTTTTTAATTGAATCTTACTGAACTACTCTTTATCATATTGGGGGTTTTGGGAATTGTATTCCTTCATGATATAATCC
>JASMKZ010000047.1:0-9831 GCA_030748955.1 Fidelibacterota bacterium
TGTTATTAAAGCTGCAGAAGCTGCAAATGCAGCAGAATTCATTGCTGACTTACCTGAAGGGTATGACACCATTATTGGAGAAAAGGGAACCCGGTTGTCCGGGGGGCAGCGGCAGCGTATATCCATTGCCCGTGCCATCTTGAAAAATCCGGATATCCTCATTTTAGATGAAGCCACCTCCGCCCTGGATACTGAGTCTGAAAGGAAAGTCCAGGAAGCTATTGATAACCTGGTGAAGGATAGAACCGTTATCGTTATTGCTCACCGCTTATCCACCATAACCAAAGCAGACCGAATTATTGTTTTGGATAAGGGAGAAATTGTGGAATCAGGTACGCATACAGAATTGTTGGAGAGAAAGGGAAAGTACCATCAATTATACCAGATTCAATTTGCAGGAGATGAAGCTCTTTGAATTCTGCCATCATCGTTGCTGGAGGAAACAGCACCCGCTTTGGGGGAGAAATTCCAAAACAGTTTGTAAAACTGAAGGGAAGAGAAATTCTGTCCTTTTCAGTTGACACTTTTTCTTCCCATCCAGACATTGATGGAGTTGTCATAGTCTGCCATACTGAATGGATTGAGCATGTACAGGAAAAATACCCCCGCTGCAAAGTGGTGGAAGGCGGAAAGACCAGACAGGATTCTTCTCTTGCCGGTATAAAGGCAGTCCAACCAGGTACAACTGCAGTATTGATTCATGATGCTGCACGGCCTTTAGTAACTGAATCCATCATTAGCAACTGCCTCAATGCTCTCATAGACGGAGATGGCAGTGCACCTATTTTAGATGCATCCAGCTCTCTCATTAATTTGGAAAATGATCAAGCTTCTTTTGTGGATAGAAATACTATAAAAGAAGTGCAGACTCCACAATGTTTTAAAACAAATTTAATTATGGATGCACTTCATTCCGGACTTAGAGGAACTGATGAAATTGGGATTGTTCTGCAATATTATCCACAATCGAAATTAAATTTTGTTGCAGGTGACACAAGAAACTTTAAGGTGACCACTGAATTTGATTTAAAACTTCTTGCTGCCATTAACTAAAATGGATTTGAGCATAATTATTGCACATTATGACCCCGGAAACCATCCGGATTGTGTTCAGTCTTTTCATGAAACCATAAAAAAGATTTTTGAGCAGAAAGAATCCTTTTCCATCGAAATCATTATAGCTGACGATGGCTCACCCCCTCATTCCGAAATTTTGCAGAACTATTCTGACACCCGTTCTGAAAGTGGAAAACTGATTTACCATTTAAGAGGGTTAAAACTGCAGAAGTATTTGGAACAATTAAATCTTCCTGAAGGTTGTATCTCCAATTGGATTTATCTTCCAAAGGAAAAACCCCAAATGGGAAAAGCCCGTTTGGGAAATGCCGCAATCGAATTAGCAAAGGCTGACAATATTTTATTTTTAGATGACGATAATTACTTCATTTCTGAAAATACCATTTCTGGTATAATGGAGATATTGATGGAATATCATCTTGTTTTTGGTCAAATAAAAGATTCAAACGGAAGGCTACGCCCCTTTTCAAGCAATCGCGTTCAGGGAACTACTTTTGCAGTGAAAAAAATTATCATGAAATCCTGTGGAGGATTTGGAGATTGGACGGAAAAAGTATCCAGTGGTGTGGACTCTGATATCTGGTGGAAACTTTACCATTATTTCCAGAAACACCCTGAATTGAAAGCCTGTTACACATCAAAAGTTCAGACATTGGATAGCTGCAGTAAACGATGGAAACCTCATATCAGGCAGTTGCTGAGACATCGTGCGGTGCGTAGGGAATTTGAAAAAATACACGGCTGTTCAAATTACCGTAGTGCAAGAAAAAACCCCTCCCGTGTTAAAGCTCTTTGGATGGAGAATTTATTGTGAAGAATCCTTTAGGATTACTACCAAAACATCTGTTGCAAATGGTTTGGGTTTTTTTTCATTTTATTGCCATACTCTCTCTTTTCCGTTTGGGATTTTTCCTGTATTTTTATGCAGAAATGGGGCAATTACCCTTAGATCAAATCCTGCGATCTTTTCTCATTGGTTTCCGCTTTGATGCAAGGTTGACTGCTCTGATAATGCTTCCCTATTTATTGCTCACAGCGGTCCCTCTTTTTCGATCAATCAAATTTTGGAAAGGGTACTGGGTAATGTGCTTTTCCTGCATATTAATACTATATTCTGCAGATTTAGCATTTTATGCTTACCTGAATACCAGACTGGATGCCACCATAATCGGACTGGCAAAAAACACAGCCATTTCCTTAAATATGTTATGGGAATCTTACCCTCTTATTTGGGGAAGTGTTTTTCTCGTTTCCCTTATTTATATTTTTAGGAAATCAATCTATAAATTGTACTATACAGTGCCGGACCAAAAATTGTCTGCACGAAGAACCGTTATTTTTCAACTTCTCAGCATCTTCATTATATTGAGTATCGCCTACGGAAAATTTTCACGCTACCCGTTTCGCTGGAGTGATGCTTTTTACAGTACCAATCAATCTGCAAATCAATTGGCTATAAATCCAGTCTTGTATTTTCTCAATACCTATACACGGGTTGATGAGTCTTTTAATTTGGAAAAAGTCAGAGAATTTTACCCTGTGATGGCAGAATTTTTAGGGGTGAATAATTCTGACAAGGAAGCTCTGAATTTTTCCAGACAGTTTTCACCGAATAAAGAGAACAACCTTCAACCCAATATTGTCATCATTATTCTTGAGACCTTTCCTGCTTTTAAATGTGGCCTTTTGGGTAACCCTGTGAAAGCCACTCCCCACTTTGATACCATTGCCAGGGAATCAATATTTTTCTCTCAATTTTATGTTCCAAAAATGAGTACAGCAGCTACCATATTCAGTACGCTAACGGGGCTTCCTGATATGGCTATTATAAATAAAAGTTCTACGCGTGACCCTTTTGCGATAGAACAAGATATGTTCATTAATCAATTAGAGGATTACGCAAAGCACTTCTTTATCGGAGGGAGTGCAAATTGGGGAGATCTAAATGGCTTTCTAAAAAATAATATTGAAGATATTGTCATCCATGAGGAAGGAAGCTACACCATGCCGGAAACCAATGCCTGGGGAATTTCTGATTATCATTTGCTTCAGGAAATGCATGAAACACTTTCAATGGTAGAGCCTCCTTTCACAGCTATTGCCCTCACTGCGGGGCACCACCGTCCTTACACTATTCCTCAAGATATCCATGGATTCGATTATGAATCATATTTGCCTGAATTTCAAAATTATGGTTTTGGTGAAGATGACTATTATGCCTTTACCTTTATGGATTTCGCCGTAGGAGAATATATTAAAGCTGCAAAAACAGCCGATTATTTTGAAAATACTTTGTTTGTAATTTATGGTGACCATGGTAGTCATGGCAGCCATTTGAATCTTACACATGGTGATTTAAGCCTGCATCCCTATCATGTACCCTTAGCAATGTACGGTCCAGGTCTGGGGATTCAACCTAAAAGACACAGTAGTATCATGAGTGAAATTGATTTATTTCCCACCCTGCTTTCACTTTTAAATATTTCACACCATAATGCCTCTTTGGGCAGGGATATTCTGGATCAGGAAATGTCCATATCAACTGCATTCATGTTTAGTGCATCCTCTCAAAATTATGCCCTACTCACCTCTTCAAAATACATTATAAATTCGTCAACAAATCAATTTCAATTATTTGACCCGTTAGATATTTCTGCAGAACCGGTTCAGATTCTGCCAGATTATCAAACTCCCTACCTCCTTTCATTGGCTGAGGGATATTATGAAACTGCACGGTATTTACGCTACCTCAACTCAAGAGTTAACTTGCACCATAGAAATTAAATATCATTCTAATATTATCTAACTAACTTATAAGGAAATGAAAAAAATAAATATTGGTATTGTAACTGCATGGGGTGAATGCGGAATGGGATATATAGCAAAAAACTGGGTTTATACATTAGAAAAATATAACTTTAAGTTTAATTATAATATCTTTTGTAGAGCTGTTGATAAATTCACTCCCTTTCGTTGGAAAGGAAATAATGTTATTCAAGGTCCTGAGACTATGAATATTGATAATAAAATATTTTGGAACTGGATTGATACTTTTAAACCTGAAATTATTTTATTTCAAGATCAAAATACTTATAGTAATTCTAAAATGGTTTCAGAATCAACTAAGTTGAGGGGAATGGGAATAAAATTAATTAATTATGCTGATTGGATATATCAAAATGATTTAAAGAATTATAAAGGTTTATATGATATTAATTTAGCACATATTTCCCGAAACTATGACTGGCTATTAGAAAATAAATTAGAACACCCCATACTTATTAAATGGGGAGTTATTTTAAAAAATTTTCCATTTAAAATAAGACAGGTTGAAAAAGTAATCAAATTTTATATTAATTTAGGATCTGGAAGTGATCGAAAAGGTTATCAGTATATTCCGAAAGCACTAAAATTAATGAAAGGAAATTTTTTAAGAAGGATTTTTCTTCCCATACGAAAAAATTATGAATTCAATTTTACAAGTCAATACAGAAGCGAAAAAAATTTAAATAGGAAATTTCTTAATGAGATAAACAATATTAGCCAATGCAATTTCATTATTCAAACTGCAGATAATAGCAAGGGTGGATTATTTAATAAAGGAGATGTGTATGTTTACCCAACAACAATGGAAGGTGTAGGACTTACTATTACAGAAGCAATGGCATCGGGTATGCCAGTAGTAACAACAAATTATCCAACTATGAATGAATGGTTAAATGATAATATTGAGGGGAGGTTAATTAATATAAAAAAAACTAAAAAAACTGTTCTTGAAATTAAAAAAGTAATTCCTGATACAAAACATTTAGCTGAGATATTAATTGACTACATCGATAATCCTAAAATAGTAAAAGAACAATCTATAAATGCTAGAAAACGAATTGAAAAATTTTATGATTGGGATGATCGGGATGAACAAATCATTACTTTATTTGATATTTAAATGAAAATACTATATATAGGAGTACACTCGCATATTGGGTGGGGTGCTGAATTTTGGTTAAAAAAAGCATTTTCAGATTTAGGAATAAAATCTGAGCTTTTTGATTATAGGTTGGAACGAAAAAACCATACTTTAAGTGAATTAAATAAAAAAATAACTCTTTTGAGTAAAGAATGTGATCTAGTTTTTCTACAGAGAGGTGATAATTTATCCCCAAACATCTTTTTGGAATGTAAAACACCAATTATTTTTTGGAGTACAGAACCAATCCAATTAAAAACTGATGTAGATCAACTTTTAGCTCATGATATATTCTCTTGGATATATATACATTCTTATTCTTGTTTAAAAAGGATAAAGAATGAATTTAGTAAAATAATCGATAAAGTAACTGTTTTGCACAATGCTGCTCCAAAAGAGATTATTAAATTTAATAATCAAAAATATATTCAGGCTATTTTTAATCGAAACCTTTCAATTAGAAGAAGATATTGGCTATTTCCATCTAAAAAATTGATTTACAGAGTTCAGGGAAAATACGGGCAAGAATATTATTCTGATCTTCAAAATTCAAATATTTCAATAAATATCCATTATTCTAGAAAAAACATTGATGATTTTGAATCTGGAATATTTGAAGCCATGGCTAGTGGATGTGCAATAATTTCTGAAAAATTAAATTCACATACATTAAGCGATCTTGGTATGGATGATGGAATATTACAAGTAAGTTCTCCATTTGAACTTAGGGATAAAATACGATTATTAAAATTTGATGTTGACTTATTAAATTTTTACCAACAAAAATCTCAAGAAGCGATAATACTAAATACTTGGCATAATAGAGCAAACCAATTAAAGAAAAAATTTGAAGAACTACTCAAATAATAAAATCCTTATTTCGTACGGTACTCGACCAGAAATAATCAAATTAAGCCCAGTGATTAGAGAATTATCAATTAGAGGTATTCCATTTAAAACTGTATTTACTGGTCAACACAAGGAGCTATTTGAAGATGTAAAGGATCTCATTCCAAATCCAGATTACAAATTAGAAATAATGAAGAAAAACCAAACATTAACAGAGATTATGTCAAATTTATCGTCTGGCTTTGGTAAAGTTCTTCTAAATGAAAAACCTGATTTACTTATTGTACAAGGTGATACTTCAACTGTAGCCATTACAGCATTAATGGCATTTTATGAAAAAATATTTATTGGTCATGTTGAGGCTGGATTACGAACATATGATTTATCTAGCCCTTTTCCAGAGGAAGGGAACAGACAGATTGTTTCTAGAATAGCAAAATTCAATTGGGCACCAACCCAAAATGCTGCGAATCAATTGATGAAAGAAAATGCAAAAAATATAATTGTAACTGGAAATACAGTAATTGATGCTTGTGTTAAATTTAATTTCCCTGTCTCATATGAAGAAAAAGTTTTGGTTACATTACATAGAAGAGAAAATTTTGGTACTCCAATGAAAAAGATTTTTACTGAATTGAATCAACTTGCTAAAGAGAATCCTAATTTAGAATTTATTTTTCCTTTACACCCAAACCCAAATGTGCAAAAATTAAAATCACTATTACAATATGTCAATGTAATAGCCCCCTTAGGTTATTCAGAGATAATTAAATTATTAAGTAAAGTAAAATTTGTAATTAGTGATTCTGGAGGAATCCAAGAAGAATGTGCTGCATTTAAAAAGAAAGTTTTAGTTTGTCGTAATACAACAGAACGACCAGAGGGAATTGACGCCGGATTTGCGAAACTTGTGCATACAGATATTATGAAAAATTTTAATTGGGCAAATGATAATCCAATTTGGATTGGTGAAAATCCCTTTGGTGATGGCAATGCATCAAAGAAAATTATTTCCTCGATTGTTGAATTCCTTTCTTCTTATGAAAAAAATTAATAAAGAAGTATACCTTCTTCTTCGCACCCATAATCGACCTAATGAGTTTAAAGTGTGTCTTGATTCGATTAAAACTCAAACTACAAAGCCCAAATTGATTGTAATTTCCGATGATCCTAATGATATATATGTAAATAATGTTCGGGTTAAGCATGATATTTTTAGAGTTAAAAGACCCTTTCGAAGATGGTGGATTCGACACCATAATCCATATAATGATTACTTTAATCAAGCAGTAAATATTATCCCAGATGGAAATTTTGTAATCTATTTAGACGATGATGATTTATTATTATACAAAGACTGGATAAATTTAATATTAAATATGAATGTTGATGTGCTAATTGGAAGATTTAAAATGGGTAAAGATCATAATTATACTTTAATCGGAGATGAAATTTCTAGAGGGAAAATAGGAACATCTTGTTTTGCGATAAAATCCGAGATTGCCAAGAAGTTTACTTGGCCTAAGAAAAGTGGGGGTGATTATAAATTCATTAAGAAAATTGTAAAAGAATTTAATCCTGTTTTTGTGAATTATATTGTTGGTGGAGTACAAAAAAATCTAAACCAAAGTTGGCGAAAATAATTTATTGATTTCAATAATCACACTCTCTTATGATGGTGTAGAATATACCCGTGCATTTGTAAATAGTATTAGAGAAAATACAACCCTTCCCTATGAATTAATCATTGTGGATAATGGCTCTGAACCTGCTACCCAAAAATGGGTTGAAGACGCTGCAGATAAATCCATCATTTATCAAAATAACCAGGGCTTTTCAAGAGGTTTCAACGAAGGTGTTAAAATTGCAGAAGGGGAATATATCATGCTGGCAAACAATGATACGGAATTCCCTCCTCATTGGGATCGATTGCTATTAGACACTATGGATAAAAATCCTGGAGCAGGGATTGTCTCTCCCGTTTATACCAGCGGGCGAAAGTCTGCTTTGCGCTTTCAGTCCGGTGATAAAATTCTAAAGATATTTCCCTTTAGGAAGTATCCTTCGGCTGTTGCCTTCCTTATGCGCCGGTCTGAATTTCTGCCGGTATTTGGAGGGTACAATGAGGATTATGCCATTGCCAGCGGTGAAGATGCAGATCTTTGTTTTACCGTATGGAAAAAAGGATATGATATTCTCATTGATGAACGGGTACTCATCATCCATGAAGGAAAAGTCACCAGCAGTTCTAAGTTGAAGGATTGGAAGGCCCATTTTAAAGTCAATAGTAAACAATTTAAACGGAAATGGTTTTTTCAATTTTACTTCCCTTTTCTAGCAGCTTTATTCCGTATTAGCAATCCAAAAGTAAATTATGAGTGTAATTTTAAACCAAAATCATAGTCTAAATTTTATCTTAGAATATCTCCTGTATAAGAAGCCCTCATCTTTTGTAAGAAAATCAGATGGTGAGAATATTGTTCTGGCATATGGGATTCTTGATTCAATCCCTTTTCACAGATATAGAAAAAAACTCATCCATTTTAATATTCCTATCTGGAATATCCCTTTTCAATTATTTTTAAGATCTGAGTTAATGAATGCTTTTTCAAATGCAACACTGTTGGGGATCAGCCCCATAGAACACAGACACGATTACTGGGAAAATGAAGAGCAAATATTAGATTATTTTTCTCTTAAAGAAAAGACTCATTGCGACATGAATTTTCACATGGGATTTATTAAGAAACCATATTCTTCGCATTTAATGAATCCGATTGCAGAGGAAATAATTCAAAACAGAAACATTGGAGTAATAAGTCATTGTAAGGTAGAAAATTTTTTAAAGCAGTTTAATTCAAAAGTCGTAACCAGAATTGAAATCCCTCGCAGGAGGGCAAAGTTTCAATTTATGACCCGAAAGATTTATAATAGCGTATTAACAGAAATTCAGAATTCTATCCATAATACGGATATATGGCTGGTTGCTGCAGGGGTCTATGCCAAACCCTTTTGTGAATATATCCGATTAGGTGGCGGTATTGGAATTGATATTGGCTCATCCATGGATACCTGGTTAAATGAATATCAATCCCGGGGTCATTTAAGGCGACTTCTTTCAGAGCATAATCGGAATTCCTAAGTGAAATCCTGGTTAAAACTTTGTTTGGGTGTATTGTTTCTATTCACATTACACCGTATTATTTTCATCAATATTTTTTGCACCTCCGGAGGTACCATCCCCTTTGAATATTTCCTGTTTTCAATACTATATGGACTCCGTTTTGATGTATCTCTATTAGCGTATTTTTCAGTTATTCCCATACTTTTTACATTGGCAGGGTATTTGTTTTTTTCAACTGATTCCTCAGAATTGATTCACCGCTCTTTGTTTTTTGTTTATTCCTGCATCTTTCTCATCTCAGTTGCCCTAACATTAATTATAGATATTGGTTTCTACATGGAATTTAATACCAGAATAAATTATCTGGCCTTAGAATATCTGCAAAATGTAGATACCATTATTGAAACTATTTTTCAGGTTTTTCCCTATAATATTCTGTTTATTTTTATGATGTTTATTGTATTAACGATCCCATTTATATTGTTTAAATATTTTACAATTCACCGGGGTGCATTTAATCATTCATTCTCAATAAAGCAGGTCCTTTTTATTTTGGTGATTTCTATTATCGCTATAAGAGGAGGTCTGCAAAATGAACCATTAAACTGGGGTGATGCATCTATTTCTAAACACTCCTTTATCAACCATACAGGCATGAATCCAATTTGGAATATAGGATATAGTTATTTCAACAGCGATCCTGTGCGAGAAAATAAAAAGTTTCAGGAAATTGATATAGAGTTACCAAATGCTACAGATCTTATAAGAAATAAAATCATTGGTAATTCTTTCGATAAATTTCATTATGATTATC
>JASMKZ010000047.1:9841-10076 GCA_030748955.1 Fidelibacterota bacterium
TCCCCTATTGAGACATTCAGTCCAGGATGAAAAAAATCCCCAGCCTAATGTGGTTCTCATCATTTTGGAAAGTTTTAAAAGCAGCTATCTTGGAGTAATGGGAAATAAAAAAAATCTGACTCCTAAATTTGATTCTCTTTCAAAGGAAGGAGTTTTATTTACCAGAATGTTTTCTTCGGGCACAAGAACAAACCGTGCACTCAGCAGTATTCTTTTGTCCTTTCCTGCTCTCCCC
>JASMKZ010000048.1 GCA_030748955.1 Fidelibacterota bacterium
GCGTAAGAAAGATTCAAACTAAGTAAAAGGGGAAACAGTATTTTCACTAATTATCCTGAGGTTCTTCTAAGGCTCCCTCATCTATCCAGGTTTCAATAAGATTAATGGTTGTTTCATCCAGAGGATCTTGATTTTGTGGCATTCGTGATCCTGATGCAGTTCCCCTTAATTTTTTAACCAGGCGGCTTCCTGATCCATCTCCCGGAGTTACCACATGGCCACTATTTCCGCCTGTCATGAGACTGGTGTGGGTGGACAGACTTAATCCGCTAGATCCTCCATGACAACCAGTGCAATTAGTGTTAAAAATAGGTTGAATTGTTGCAGTATAACTGATATTAGTGCATTCTCCATTACTTAGAAGCGCACTCCCATCGCAGATTCCAGCGCAATCTTCAACTGCAGTGCCCCCACATTCACCGGCACAATCCAATCCTTCAGTACAATCATTACTTAATGGATCACCAGCATCTGAACAACTCCAGAATACTAGAAATATGAAACTGAGAATGAATGAAAAAAGAATTTTCACAGGGGATATTTTAATGAGTTACACTTTAGGAAAGCAAGTATGAACTACAATCTTATAGTAATTGAAACCCATACGTGAATATTACATATTTTAAGATGTGCAGGTATCTTGCAACCCACTTAAATTACCATAATGGATACCACTAATGCGGATATGGAAAAACAAAAGGGTTCAATAATTCAACAATTACGCCGAACTCCCCTGGAGATTAAAATATTAATTCTGATTGTTATCTGCCTTACCCTAGGATTTGGTACATATGTTGTTTATTCACTCAATTCAGAGTCTAAAGCGCTCATGCATCAGCATCGGATGCGCTCACATCTTTTTGGAGAAACCCTTATCTCTGGCATTCGTAATATTATGCTGTCTGGCAGGGCGCCTTATGTCCGTGCCTTTGTTGAAGAAGCCCGGGAAGAATTTGACAAAGTAGGTGAATTCCATCTCTTTAATAATAAAGCCGAAGAAATATTTCCTGCCAAAGACCCTCACATTTCTATCCCCATAAAAAATCCGAAATTGAAAGAGCTATTAGAGCATAACCGGTTTTCGGATAATCTATACCCAATAAAAAATGAAGCCTCCTGCAAGGCCTGCCATGCAGATGAGATAGAAAATAGGGGTGCTGTACAGTTAGACTTCACCCAGAATGCTGATTGGGAAAAAGCCCTCATCCAGGTTGTGCAGGGTGCCTTTCAAGCAATCATGCTCTCCGGGAAGGGTGAATATGCCGATACCCTACTTATGGATATTAACCAATTAATGGGTGTAAATCTTGTTCAGGTCTATGATGAAGATGGTATTTATGTGGCTTTTGGCGATGACAATATTGAGGTAGATGAAGATACGTTAGAAGATGTTGCAGACATTTTCCATGATAAACTGGAATTGGATAGCACAGTTAAAAAAAACAACTATCATTTTGCACCCTTTCTTAATATGGAATCATGCCATGTTTGTCATGGCCCTGATTCAAAATTGCGGGGTATTCTGGCAATGAAGATGCAGACTGATAATGTGCAGAGGGAGCATGTAATAAATTCCGTCATCATCGGATTTAAAAATCTCATGCGCCTACAGCGGGCTTCATATGCTGGGGCCTACATTGATGAAATCCGCAATCTGTCTTTTGTACAGAATTTCCAGATATTTGATAATGGACATGTATCTGATTCTGGGTTTCATGAATTATGGGTTCCCAATCCGGATTATTCCAGCATTATTTCAGATACTTCGGCGGCTAACCTGATTGCACAGAATAATATCAAATCTCCTGAGAAAGATCAGTTGGAATACATTGAACAAATCGCGGATATAGATCATCTCACCCAGATGGTACCCATTATTAATGATGAAAAGTGTCAGGCTTGCCATGAGCCACCTGATGAAGATACTCCCCTCTATGAATCACAGAAAGATAAATGGAAAGTGCGTTCGGTTGTGAAAGTGTCTACTTCAATGAAAGATATTCAGGAAGAAATTCAGAAAAATACCCAGGCTTCCGTCATTGTAGGGTTGGTGACAATAATATTGGTAACCCTGCTGTTGCGACTATTTATGAGGGCCACGGTTCTCAAACCCTTAGATGTTATCGGCGGGGTTGCAGATAAAATTGGTGAGGGGGACCTTTCAGTCCATGCCCAAGTAAAATCTCAGGATGAAATAGGGGTTCTCGCCCAGCGGATTAACAAAATGATTAAGGGATTGCAGGAACGGTTGCACCTCACCAAGTTTGTATCGGATGAAGCCCTCACTGCGGTGGAAGAAGCAGATTTAGAAGGTTTGGCATTGGGAGGTGAACGGAAAGAGGCAACCGTATTATTTTCAGATATTAGGGGATTCACTTCCATGTCGGAAAAGATGCAGCCGGAAGATGTGGTGAATATGCTCAACACCTATTTTGATAAGCAAACAGAAGTTGTTCAAAATACTGGAGGTGATATAGACAAATTTGTGGGTGATGAACTCATGGCAGTATTTAAGGGAAATCAGATGGCTGATCAAGCAGTAGAATGCGCACTGAAAATTCAGGAACAGGTTCAAAAACTAAATCAACTGATGGGTAAGAATATTGGTATTGGCATTGGAATTAATACAGGCTCAATGGTCATGGGAGCAATGGGCAGTAAAGAACGAATGGATTTCACAGTTATTGGTGATAATGTAAATTTAGGTGCCCGTCTCTGCAGTGCTGCGGCAGCCGGAGAAGTCATTATATCTGAAAGCACGAAGAAATTTTTGTCAGGGAAAAAAAATCAACTAACAAAATTAGAATCTATTATAGTTAAGGGTAAGAAAAATCCAATTCAAATTTATAGGGTAGAGTAATGTATCACCCTGACTCTCCATAAGCCACAGCCAAAACTATAAGCCCACCTCCCACATACCCCAAAAAGCCAAGAACCTCCCCCGCAAATAGGATGGCAAAAAAGGCTGCAAATACTGGCTCCAGAGCAAAGATGATAGCCGTTTGACTAGGGTTTAGAATTTGTTGTGCCCAAATCATAATGAGTATGGAGATAAATGTAGCAGCAATCCCCGTTACTAATAAGGCAGATATCAGGCGAGTAGACCAAATAGCAAATTGAGGTTCAAATATGAGACTATTTAAAAAGGATAGGCCTGAAACAGCCCATGCCTGCACTAAGAAAAAGGGTAGAATCCGCACTCCCTTTTTAACATAGTAGCCCTGAGAAATAATATGAAATGCAAAACCCAGCGCACATCCAAAAGTAAGAATATCGCCCCAATTCATCCTGCCTCCTCTGGGGTCAAGTAAAATATAGAGGCCAATTGTAGCCAACGCTACTGAAATCCATATTTTTATTTTGACCTGCTGAATATTAAATAAATATAAAATAATAGGTACCATTAGCACACTCACGCTGGTGATAAATGCCGATTTGCTGGCTGAGGTTTGCATGAGTCCAAAATTTTGGAGAGCATATCCACAAAAGAGAAAGAATCCACAGACCAATCCCCCTACAACCTCTGTTTTTGTTAGAGTGAAAATGGATTTATTAACAACTATCAGGGTAAGAACGCCAGCAATAGTGAAACGAAGTGCAGCAAAAGCAAATGGGCCAGCATCATTCAGGGCATCCTTCACCATTACAAAGGTTATCCCCCAAATTAATGTTACTAAAACCAATGCAACATGAGCCATTCTTTTTTTGTTATTCACCTTTATATCCTAAAAAAATTGTGGAGACCCCAAAGGTGAGGTCATGTAATTCTGCTCGCACAAACCCTGAGTAAATAATTTTCCGGCATATATCGTCACGGGAGGGAAAAAAATCTACAGATTCAGGAAGGTATCTATATGCATCAGACCGTGAAAAAAAGCTGGCAATACGAGGGAGAATATGATGAAAATATAGTCTAAAAATAAAGCCAATAATTTTTGAGTTTGGTTTTGAAAATTCCAGAATTCCTAAATTCCCACCAGGCTTGAGAACGCGGTAAAATTCTTTTAATGCTTTCTCATAATTTGAAATATTACGGAATCCATAAGAAATGGTGAGACAATCAATGGAATTAGATTCAAAGGGCAAATTTTCAGCATCACCCTCAATAAATGAAATATTATCCATCTTTTTCTGAAGAGATTTTTTTTGAGCAAGTTCAACCATCTTTGGTGATAAATCAATTCCGGTAACAGAAACAGAATGTCTCTTAAGAATTTCAAATCCTACATCTCCCGTACCACAAGCAACATCTAAAATTGAATGGTCATTTTTAATATTTAATTTTTGGATGAACTTTTTCCGCCAATAAATATCCACTCCAAAACTGAGAAAATGATTTAAAAAATCATAGCTGGGAGAGATGTCGTCAAACATCTTTCGGACAAATTCTTTTTTTACATTACCAGTATGACTAAATTCCGGCATTTTCCTCCTTTCTTCCTTCTTATTCGGCACAGAAATTTACATCAAGATAGTATTTTATACCTCTAATCCTTTTGAAACCTGTAAATTTTCATATGGTAGAATTGACCAAAGAAAAAAACTTGGAAAGGGGAATATCAAATTCTCTTGAAAAAGCAAATAACTTTAGTAAGGAGATTTTATTTTCTTATTCATTTCGATTTGAAGTTCGCGACTTGTTACCAATTCTGACGCACCCTGCTGATAAAAATACTATTCGAATATATTGGGAACAGCCATCTCAAGGTTTTTCATTTGCTGGGTTGGGGTCAGTCTTAGAATTTCAATCAACAAAAAAAGAAAATTTGGAAGAAATAAATAGCCAAATTAAAACTACAATGGAAATGGGAGTTTCTGTAACTGATAATTCCTTAATTGGCCCTCGAATTATTGGCGGATTTGCATTTAACCCAAACAATGGCAGTGATAATACATGGCAGAATTTTCCCATAAAATATTTTGTACTACCGGAATGTTTGGGAACTTCAACAGATGATGGCACTTGGCTCACTATTTCTCGTATTATACACCCGGATGAAAAAGTTAACACAATAATTAAAGAATTCAACCGGACAATTACCTTTTATGAGAATCGATTGCCGGTTACATTGCCTCCTATATCTAGGGTTGCAGTTGACAAGTTTAGAGATGTACCCGATAGGGAAACATACAATAGTACAATTTTTTCTGTACTCGAAAAAATCAAACCCGGGCAATTAGAAAAGGTAGTAATCTCTCGTTCTCATCATGTAAAGGTTGGTAAGGATTTCAGTGTAATTTCTGCAATGCAGGTACTTAGAAATGCATACTCAAATTGTACTAGCTTCTTTTTTTCTCTTCCTAAAAAAGGTACATTTTTTGGCTGCACGCCTGAGCGATTAATCCGCTTAAAGAATGGATATATTCAAACGGAGGCATTAGCCGGCACGATTGCACGTGGGAATAATATGGAGGAAGATCGAATCCTTGGAGAAAAATTGTTGGAAAGCCATAAGGAACGGGAAGAGCATAATTTAGTTATGGAACAGATAATTCGAAAATTGGAGCCCATAATTCCAAATATTAAATGCCCGAAATCACCCCAAATTTTAAAATTGAAAAATGTTCAGCACTTACAGACTCCTATTAGTGGCGAATTGGAAAATGACGAACAAATATTAGATTTAGTTGAAAGGTTACATCCTACCTCAGCAGTTGCGGGAACTCCAACCGATAAGGCTATGCAGGTGATAGGTGAAATGGAAGGTCATGACAGAGGTTGGTATTCAGGGCCTATTGGTTGGATAAATGGTAGGGGAGATGGTGAATTTTATGTTGCCCTTCGTTCTGCCCTTGTAAAGGATGAGGAGGCTCATGTGTTTGCAGGTGGAGGAATTGTCTCCGAATCTCACCCCCATACTGAATGGGAGGAAACTGAATTGAAATTACAGCCAATTATTTCAGCATTATCTGGCGGGCAAATTTGAAACCCTTCCAGAGCTCAGCATTAATACATCCACAATTGAAAAGGAGTAATTGTCTCCAATAATGTAAATATTACATGGTCGATTTTTGCTACATCATTGTTTCACCAGTTGGGTGTTCGTCATGCATGTATTTCTCCCGGCGCAAGGAACTCACCTCTCACATTTGCTTTTACCGAGCGTTCAGAAATAAAATGTTTTAGCCATGCGGATGAACGATCTTCTGCATATTTTGCATTAGGATTGGCTAAATCAACTCTAAAACCAGTAGTGCTCATTTGCACTTCTGGTACAGCGGGGGCAAATTATTTTCCAGCGGTCATTGAAGCAAGTTTGGGAAGGGTGCCAATGATCATTTTAACAGCTGATCGCCCTGAATATCTAGTAGGGACCGGTGCGAATCAAACCATTAATCAACAAAATTTATTTGGGACTCATGTACGATATTTTTTTGATGTGGGACTTCCTGAAAAAGATCATAAAACCTTGCAAAACAAAATAGAATCTGCATTCAATCATTCTACAGGTATAGATTTCAAATTACCACCAGGGCCGGTTCACATAAATTTCCCCTTTGATGAACCGTTGATACCTGAAAAAATTGAAGCAATAATCTCTCAATCAATTACAATAAGAAATAGAGAGAAGCCCGAAATCAATGTTTCCATACCAGCATTGGAAATGGCAAAAAAACCCATTATAATTGTAGGGCCCATGGAGGGGAATACCCATGAAAAGGAGCTCGTACAATTTGGCGAGAAAATTCAAGCACCTATTTTGGCAGATCCCCTTTCTCAACTTCGATTTGGGACTGAAAACGAAATAGTTTTGTCCAATTATGATTATTT
Source organism: Fidelibacterota bacterium (assembly GCA_030748955.1). Lineage (GTDB taxonomy): Bacteria > Fidelibacterota > Marinisomatia > SCGC-AAA003-L08 > D37C17 > D37C17. The sequence goes on from JASMKZ010000048.1 coordinate 6,773, forward strand.
CTTGAGATATAAAAAAATAAACCCTGACCTCGTTATTCGATTCGGCCGGAAACCAACTTCAAAAGTATTAAATCAATTATTAGATGAATGGAAAAATAGTACCATTTTGATTGATGCATGGGAAAGGTTTAATGATGATTGTCAACAATTTATTCAATCTACAATTGGAAGATACTGCCAATATCAAATTAAAAATTGTAGTTGGCAAGGTGAAAATGGCTGGAAAAAACAATTATTAGCCTGGGAAAAAAAAGTATGCGATATTTTAATACAGGAATCTGTTTATTCTGAAGGAACGGTTGCCAAATGCTGCGTAGAATCCATTGAAGAGGGTGGTGAGCTGTTTATAGGTAATTCAATGCCCATTCGAGATATGGATATGTTCAGCTTAACTTCTTCAAAAAAGATTCATATTTACAGTAATAGGGGTGCAAGTGGAATTGATGGCATAATTTCATCTGCACTTGGAATGTGTAATAATTCTAATAATAAAAATTCACTATTGCTAATTGGGGATGTAAGCTTTTATCATGATATGAATGGATTATTGGCATCAAGGTATGGGGCAAACCTAACCATTGTAGTTATTAATAATAGTGGGGGTGGTATTTTTTCTTTTCTACCCATTGCAAATAGTAGATTAGAAAACTTCCAACAATATTGGACCACGGATACTGATTTAAAAATTAATAAAGTAGCAGATTTGTATAATTGTAAATATTATTTTGCTGAAAACTTAAATGAAGTAAAAAAATCTATTCGGGAAAGTTTTAAATGTAGGGGCGTAAAAATTATAGAAGTGAAAACATCTATCAGTAAAAACATTTCAGCTCATAAACACATGTCAGAAAAAGTAAAATCAGCCCTTATATAGAGTTTCACCTTCTGAATGAGCAATAATGGAAGCCCCAATACTGTCACTGAAAATATTCACCATTGTCCGCATCATATCTAATGGTCTATCTACTGCCAGCATAGTACCAACAATAATAGCCACATCTGCATCTTGAAAACCAACTGCTTGCGTTACAATAAATATCATCACGAGTCCCGCACTGGGGATCCCCGCGGCACCTATTGAAGCCAGCAGGGCGGTAATAACCACAGTGAATTGGCTGGAAATGGAAAGGTCAATTCCCAGAACCTGACTAATAAATAAGACTCCAGCACATTCATAAAGAGCGGTTCCATCCATATTAATAGTTGCCCCCATGGGAAGTACAAAAGAGGTAACCTTATTTGATACACCTGCATTTTTCTCTACACTACGCATGGTAACAGGCAGAGTTGCATTAGAAGAACTAGTGGCAAATGCTGTGGCTAAAGCCGAAGACATGGCTGAAAAATGCTTTCTTGGATTGATACCCGTAAAAAAGAAAAATAGAAGAGGAAGCACAATAAAAAAATGAATAGATAATCCACCTGCAATGGTGAGCATATATTTCCCCACCGCTGCAAATAAACCAAAACCAGATGTTGCAACTGCTTTAGTAATTAGCCCTAATACTCCCAAAGGCGCCAGTTTAATTACTATTTGGGTGATATTCATCATCACTTCAAATAAAGAATTAAAGAAGTTTCGTAATACTTCAGAATGTTTGGAATCAATTCGCGTTATACCAATTCCCAAGAATATTGCAAAGAAAATAATACCCAGCATATCTCCTGATGCTGCAGCATTAAAGGGATTTAATGGAATCATACGAATTAATATATCTGCAGGAGAACCTGGAGTTTGCAGTTTGGAATGGTCGAATGATTCCTGCATGCCCAGATTCACACCATTTCCAGGCTGAATCATATTAGTCAGTGTAAGGCCTATAATAATGGCAAAAAGGCTGGTAGTGAGGTAATACAGAAAGGTTTTTATACCCATTCTACCTAAGCTTTTACCACCACCGATGCCCGATACTCCGGTTACAATAGAAGAAAAAATAAGAGGGATAATAACCATTTTCAGCAGTCGTACGAATATAACGCCCAGTGATGTAACAAATGTATATACTATTCCTTCAGGGTTTCCATGACATGTAATTTGAAATATAAAACCAATTATTACACCCAGTCCCATAGAAATTAGAATTTGCCAGTGAAGTTTAATTTTATTCATAAATTTGTATCTTATTAATGATATAAAAAAAAAGCTCCCTAACACTAAGGAGCTTTTTAATCACATTAATTACAGTTTAGAAACTAACAGTTAATGACATTTGTAATGCGTCAGCTTGATTTTCAGCCAGGCCATTCATTACATATTCAAGTTCAACATTCAGGTTAGCATATGCATTATATGATGTTCCTATGGTGAAAAAAGGTTTTCCAGGATCTGTGCTTGCACCAGTAT
>JASMKZ010000049.1 GCA_030748955.1 Fidelibacterota bacterium
GGCGTAAACTGCGGTTCTCTGGTAACAGGAAATATGGGCTCAGAAATGAGAATGAATTATACTATGATGGGTGATACTGTAAACCTTACAGCTCGTTTAGAATCAGGTGCCAAGCAATACGGAATTGAAACGCAAGTAGGAGGTAAGATTTATGAAAAAGTAAAGGATAGATTTACATTTAGGATGTTAGATTATGCAATAGTTAAGGGCAGGAGTGAGCCTGAAAGGACGTATGAACTAATAAGTGAAAAAGGTAAAGAACCAGCTATTTATAATGAAATTTTGCCATTATGGGATAATGCTATTGAACTGTATACCAATCAGAAGTGGGATGAAGCTATCAAAGCATTTGAGAAATGTAATGAATTAGAAGAGGATTATATTGGCCGCCCAAATAAACCTGGAAACGTTTATATTACTAGATGTAATGAATTTAAAGAAAATTCTCCAGCTAAAGATTGGGATGGATCATACAAGTTAACCTCAAAATAATGAATTCGAAAGGACATATTCTCTGGGCGGATGATGAGATAGAAATGCTTAAGCCCCACATCCTTTATCTTGAAAACAAAGGTTATGAGGTCACACCCGTTAAAACAGGGGAGGATGCCATTCATTTCTGTGATGAAGAGAATATTGATCTGGTTCTTCTGGATGAAATGATGACAGGATTAGACGGACTCACAACCTTGAAGAATATAAAAGATAAACATTCTACCCTTCCAGTGATTATGATAACCAAAAATGAAGAAGAATGGCTCATGGAAGAGGCCATAGCAGCCCAAATCACCAATTATCTTACCAAGCCGGTGAATCCCAGTCAAATTCTCATCGCTTGTAAGAACGTATTGGAATCACGAAAAATTCAATCTGACCGAGTGGCTAAGGATTATTTGCAATCGTTCCAGAAAATTGCGGAAAATATTGAAGATGCCCAAAGTATTGATGATTGGTATGGGATTATGGATGATTTAACTGACTGGTCAGTTAAATTTGACAATTTAGGGGATCAGGGGTTAGGTCAATTATTGGATGAACAGTGGAAGGAAGCCAATCAACAGTTTACAAAGTTTATAGAGGATCATTATGAAAATTGGCTTCATTCTGAAAATAAACCACTTATGTCACCAGAAATTATCCCCACTCATATACAGGAAAAATTACAAAATGATGAAAAAATAGTATTGATAATAATTGACTGCCTGAGGGCAGACCAATTAAAAGCAATGACGAGCCTGTTAGCGCAGATGTTCCAAATAGATACAAAATATTATCTGTCGATTCTTCCAACTGCAACCCCCTACTCCCGAAATGCAATTTTCAGTGGATATTATCCCAATAAACTGCAAAATGAATATGGCGAATTATGGCAGAAAATGTGGCAGGATGAACATAGCATGAATCGCTTCGAGAACCGATTCCTCAGGGACCAATTAAACCGATTGGGATTAGCATCAAAATCTATCCATTATCATAAGATTATCACCTACGAAGAAGGGAATAAATTAGAAAATAGAATTGGTGAATTTAAAGAAGTAGATTTGCTGGCGATTGTTATAAACTTTGTTGATATTCTTGGGCATTCCCGATCAGAATCAAACATACTTCAGGAAATGGTTCCAGATGAATCTGCATATCGAAAGGCAGTCTGTTCGTGGCTTGAAAATGCCTGGCTCTTGAATGTGTTAGAAGAAATAAGTAATTGGGGACATACTGTATTTCTTACCAGTGACCATGGAAGCATAAGAGTGACGAAGCCGGTTCAAATAAAAGGAGACAGGCAAACCTCCACAGGTATCCGATTTAAATACGGTCAGAATATTAAAATGCCGGAGAAATCCGGAATAACAATTCCTAATCCGGAAAAGTACCTGCTTCCTAAACATGATCTGGGTACCAATTATCTTATCGCAAAATCGGGTAATTTCTTAATTTATCCAAATGAATACCATAAATTTGCGAACCACTACAATAATAGCTTCCAACATGGAGGTATCAGCTTAGAAGAGATGGTCATCCCCATTGCTGAGTTGAAGGGGAAAAATGGATGAAATCAGGTTGGACAGGTGGAATGACAAACAGTACCGAAGCCACGGTAAAATTAGGAGAAGATTTTGCCAAATTTATTGAAGCGGGAGACGTATTTGCTTTTATTGGAGAATTAGCATCAGGAAAAACCACTTTTATAAAAGGCATTTTAAAAGGGCTTGATTTTGAAAAATCAGTTACATCACCCACATTTACTTTGGTGAATGAGTATGATGCTAAATATCCAGTAATTCATATTGACTGCTATCGGGAAGAAGATTTGGAAAGATGGCTTAAATTGGGAATAAATGATTATTTAAGTGATGATAATATTGTATTTATTGAATGGGCCGATAAAATGAAATCCCTTTTGCCCGGAAATACATTCCATATTAATTTTAGCCACAAAAGTTCAAATTCGAGAGAAATTATTTTATCAAATTCATGAATGTTTTAGCCATTGAGTCGTCCTCTACCGTGTGTGGAACGGCTTTATTCATTAACAATAATCTAGTCGAAATTGATGAAATAAATCAGCCTCGGATTCATGGAGAGAGGTTACCCCTAGTTGTACATGAGGTGCTTTCGAATCATTCTATTAGCGTAACAGACTTAGATGGAATTGCTGTTTCCTCCGGCCCCGGTTCTTATACGGGTTTACGTATTGGAATGAGTCTTGCAAAAGGTTTAGCTATGGCTGGAAGTATTCCCATTATACCAGTTCCCACACTGGAAGTGATGAATAAAGGGATATCTCAAAAGGGATCTTATTATATTCTCCTACATTCTCATAAAAATATGGTATTTGTTCAACAATTTCATTCAGGAATCCCAGATTCAGAAATTGAATGTGTGCCATTTGATGCTGATGAATATTATCCACGATTTGGATTTAATATGAATTCAATATGTAAACCAGATGATTATGGGTTGGCACCAATGTCAGCCAAGTTTGTAGGTGAACTTGCCATCCAAAATTATGATAAATGGGCGAACATCAATTTAAGTGAGGTTATCCCCAATTATGTGTCAAATTTCAATATTGGAAAGGTGAAAGAGAATTGATTATTCCTGCTCAATTAAATCAATTAGATGAAATAGTGGAAATCGAAAATAGCTCATTTGAAAAACCGTGGAAACGTAGCCAACTGATGGATGATATTCGAAACCATATTGATTCTGAAAATTGGGTATTTGTTCAAGATGAAAAAGTAGTTGGTTATATTTTTGGGTGGATTATTCAAAATGAATTTCACCTGCATAATATTGCAGTCCACCCTAATTATCTTAGAAAAAAAATTGGCCGGAAACTTATCAATCATATAATTTCAAGAGTTGTAGATCAAAAAGTAAATGTTATTTTATTAGAGGTGAGTGTTAATAACGTTTCCGCTCGAAAATGTTATCAATCTTTGGGTTTTGTTGAAGTAGGAATGCGAAAAGATTATTACTCAAAAGGGGATGATGCAATATTATATAATTTGGAGATAAATTAAAAATGGCAGAATGGTTCCGTCGAAAATCCGAAAAGATTAAAACTTTGGATAAGAGGGAAATTGCTGAGGGAATGTGGGTAAAATGTCCTCAATGCCAAGAAGTTGTGTATAGACAAATGTTGGAAGAAAATCATTTTATCTGTACAAGCTGTACCCATCATTTCCGTATTACCAGTGATGATTATATTCAACTTCTTATGGATGATGGTGAATATGAAGAAATCGCTGGAAATGTACAATCTGTTGACCCTTTAAATTTTAATGCAGCAAAAAATTATATAGATCAAATAAGGACAGCTCAAGAGAAAACTGGGAATAAGGATGCAGTTAAAACCATTGCAGGGGAAATTAATGGACTAAAAGCTGTGTTAGCAATAATGGATTTTACGTTTATTGGCGGAAGTATGGGATCAGTTGTGGGAGAAAAAATAAGTCAGGCAATTGATAGGGCGACAAAAGATATGCTGCCACTTATTATAATAACTGCTTCTGGTGGAGCAAGAATGCAGGAAGGTGCGTACAGTCTCATGCAGATGGCGAAAATCAGCTCAAAACTCGCCCGTTATTCCGATATGGGAGGTTTATATATTACAGTGATAACTGATCCCACAACTGGGGGAACAACTGCTAGTTTTGCAATGCTTGGTGATATCATACTTGCTGAACCAAATGCCCTCATCGGGTTTGCAGGTGCACGAGTCATTAAACAAACTATTGGAGAAGATTTACCGGAAGGGTTCCAACGCTCTGAATTTTTACTGGAAAAAGGGTTTATAGATCATATTGTGGGGAGAAAAGAATTAAAAACAACCTTAAGCGATTTATTTTCATTTTTCAATTTTGGAAAAGGAATGAAAAAAAATGAAGATGAGGTAGAAATAATTGAATAAACAAACGGTGGCTGTTCTTGATTTCGGTTCTCAGTACACGCAGCTCATAGCTCGGCGGATAAGAGAACAGAATGTATATTCAGAGATTTTTCCGCATACCATTACCGCCGGCGAATTAAAATTAAAAAATGTACCAGCAATCATTCTTTCTGGCGGGCCATCAAGTGTTTATGAAAAAAATGCACCCCAAGTTGATCCTTCCATACTAAGCATGGGCATACCCGTATTGGGGATTTGCTATGGACTCCAACTTATGATTACCCAAAATGGCGGGAATGTCACTCATAAAGGGCAGGGCGAATATGGCTGTGCTAAAATCCATACAGTAGATGAATCTCCCTTATTAAAGAAAATAGAAAATGAATCTCAGGTATGGATGAGCCACGGCGATGAAATTGACAGTTTAGGAAATGGGTTTGAAATTATAGCTAAGTCCTCAAATGATGTTATAGCAGCTATACATCATAAAGATCAGCCCCTGTATGGTGTTCAATTCCATCCCGAAGTAATTCATACCCTTGAAGGTGAAACCATAATCTCAAATTTTCTATTTAACATTGCACAATGTACAGCCGATTGGACCGCTGCAAATTTTATTTCGGAAACGATTACTAAAATTCAGGATATAGCTGGTGACAATGGAAAAGTTATAACCGGCCTCAGTGGCGGTGTGGACTCCTCAGTTGTAGGCACACTTCTTCATAAAGCAATTGGATCTCGATCTACCTGTGTATTTATTGATCATGGACTACTTAGAAAAAATGAATCAGACCAAGTAATGGGGACATTAAAAGATGGTTTAGGATTAAACATCCACAAATATAACTACGCTGAAACCTTTTTATCTAAGTTGAAAGGCATTACCGACCCTGAGAAAAAGCGGAAAATTATTGGGGAACAATTTATTCGTGCCTTTGAATCTGTAGCGAAAGATAAAGAAAATGCACAATTTTTAGCTCAGGGTACTCTTTATCCTGATGTAATTGAATCTGGCGGTAGCGCTCTTGGCCCGGCAGTAACCATAAAATCGCATCACAACGTTGGGGGTTTGCCAGAAGATATTGAATTTGCACTCATCGAACCTATACGTGATTTATTTAAAGATGAAGTAAGAAATGTAGGTCGGGAATTAGGGCTTCCAGATTTTGTAATAGACCGTCATCCATTTCCAGGCCCTGGTTTAGCAGTGAGGATATTGGGTGAAATCACCGAAGAGTATATACGAATTCTTCAGGAAGCTGATAATATATTCATTGAAATTCTACATGAAACGGGAGAATATAAGAATATATGGCAAGCCTTTGCTGTACTTATTCCTACCAAAACGGTTGGAGTTATGGGAGATGCCCGAACCTATGAAAATCTCATAGCCTTGCGAGCAGTTACCAGTGTTGATGGAATGACAGCAGATTATTATGATTTGCCTCATGAGATATTAAATCGATGTTCCAGCGAAATAATTAATAAAGTGAAAGGGGTAAATCGGGTAGTATATGACATTACCTCCAAACCTCCGGGAACTATTGAGTGGGAATAATGTTGAGAATATTGAGTGTTGAATAGTATACCTTCTCTTGAAATAATTAATAGGAATACGCTAATAACAAAATGTATAATTACTGAAATGAACCATTTACAATTAACAATTAATCATTAAGAAATATGTGCGGAATAGTAGGATATCTTGGAAATAAATTAGCTAAAGATGTAGTTATAAAAGGATTAAAACGATTAGAATACCGAGGCTATGACTCTGCAGGTATTTCAACCCTTCAAAATAATAAGCTGGAAATAACCAAAACGCAGGGAAAGGTAAGCGATTTGATTGCTGGAATTTCTACTGGTACTCACACTGGTGGGCTGGGTATTGGTCATACCCGTTGGGCAACCCATGGTATTCCAGACCATAAAAATGCGCATCCTCATAGTGATAATAGTGGAAAATTCACACTGGTTCACAATGGAATAATCGAGAATTATCAAAGCCTTAAAAAATTACTTTCAGACAATGGGGTCACCTGTAAAACAGATACGGACACAGAAGTATTGGTTCAGTTTATGGGCTATATCCATCAAAAAGAAAAATTAGATTTTATTGATACCGTTCGTCTGGCACTTAATCAAGTGGTTGGCGCCTATGGAATTGTAGTCTTATGTGAAGATTATCCTGATATGTTAATTGCTGCAAGACTTGGAAGTCCATTACTCTTGGGTATAGGTAAAGATGAATTTTTTGTGGCATCCGATTCATCTCCCATAATTGAATATACTCGCAATATTATTTTTTTAGATGAAGGGGAGTTGGCAGTAATTACACCGGATGAATATGAGGTGCGAAATTTATCCGGCAATGAAATTGTAACCAAGGAAATAGAGGAAATTAAATATAATCTGGACGAAATAGAAAAAGGTGGATATGACCATTTCATGCTGAAAGAAATAAATGAACAAGCATATACTATTTCTGAAGCATTGAGAGGCAGGGTGAATTCTGAAAAATCTACTGTAATGCTTGGTGGTATTTACGACTGGATTCAGCAGATATTAGATGCCAAACATATTTATATCACTGCCTGTGGAACTTCTTGGCATGCCTCTCTTATAGGAAGTTATATTCTTGAAGAGCTCCTCAATATTCCAGTTAAGGTGGAATATGCCTCTGAATTCCGATACCGGGAAACAGCGGTAAATAGTGATTCTGTGGTAATATGTGTGAGTCAATCAGGTGAGACTGCCGATACACTAGCTGCCATACGGAAAGCCCGGGAACAGGGTGCACTGACTCTGGGTATAGTGAACGTGGTAGGCAGTAGCATAGCCAGGGAAACTCATTGTGGGGTTTATATTCATGCCGGACCTGAAATTGGGGTTGCCTCCACCAAAGCATTTACGGGACAGGTGACCATTTTCAATTTAATCGGAATTTTGCTGGCGCAGAAAAAAGGGTGTAATATAGAAAAAATAAAACCCATTATAGATGACTTGGATGCATTACCAGGGTTGGTTCAATCAGTGCTGGATCAAGGGAATGAAGTATTCCCCATTGCTGAAGCTTTTATGGATGTAGAAAATTTTCTTTATTTAGGCCGGGGATATCAATTCCCCGTTGCTTTGGAGGGAGCGCTTAAATTGAAGGAAATTTCCTATATTCATGCTGAAGGCTACCCAGCTGCAGAGATGAAACATGGACCTATTGCTCTCATTGATGATGATATGCCAGTGGTGTTTGTTGTCACTAGAAGAGGTTATGATAAAATTGTGTCTAATATTCAGGAAGTTCGTGCTCGAGGTGGTAAGATTATCATCATTACTTCTGAGGAGAATGCTGAACTGAAGGAATATTCAGACCATATTATTCAAGTGCCCGATGTTAGTCACTGTCTTCAGGCAGTGCTCACTACCATACCATTACAGATGTTAGCTTACCATATGGCTGTATTAAAAGGTTGTGATGTAGATATGCCTAGAAATCTGGCAAAGTCTGTCACAGTCGAATGATTTTGACTTCCATCTACACTCCCCTTTCTCGACGAGAAATATCCCCTTTAAGACACTTTTAGATATAACCTTAAGACTGAACACCAAGTAAAGAAAGAACTCTGAATATTAGATATTTGGAGTTTTTTTATTTTCCTCCAAACAATGTGACCAACCCGATTTGACTTTCTCCTCTTTATAGTGTACATTAACATATGAAATTATGTAGAAAAACCATTATTTTGTTGATATTCTCCTCCTTTATGAGTGTTGGGTGGGGACAGGATTGTGATAATGAAGAAGAGATCGAAATAGATTCAATTGAAGAGATTTGTAATCTAACCGATTTAACTGAAATAGATTTATCTTCAAATGGACTTACGGGTGAAATACCCAGTTGTATTGGGAATTTAACAAATCTTACTTGTTTGGATTTAGGTTCTAATGAACTCACAGGAGAGATTCCTTCTGAGATTGGGAATCTAACTAATTTAGATTATTTGAATTTAGGTGATAATCAACTCACTGGAGAGATTCCATCTGAGATAGGAAACCTGACGAATTTAATTTTTTTGGGGTTATCTGAAAATCAACTCAATGGAGAAATACCTGAAAGTATTTGTGGTCTTACAAATCTTAATTGGTCTTCAAGTGGGATATGGTATTCCGATTCATATATATACAACAACCAACTCTGTTCACCTTATCCAGAATGTTTTCTCAACCAAGAACCATTCACAGATGTAAAT
>JASMKZ010000004.1 GCA_030748955.1 Fidelibacterota bacterium
ATGAATATGAGATTGGGAATTTTCACCCAGTTATATAATGACGGTCATAATAAAATCAATTTTTTGTTTGATGCCAATAAATTATTGGTTACCCGTTATCAAATGATGGATTGGGATGGTGATGGATTTGTAGGAGGTTATGACGAATATGGGAATTGGGTGAGCGAGAATGATCCTTTAGCAGTATATAATAAAGATGGTAGAAGAGAATATGATAACAAAGGGTACTTTGATGACCCATGGTATATAGCCATTGCAACTGCGTGGTTGGATGATTGGTATTTTGGTGGAGATATTGATCATGATGGTGACCGTCATATTGGTGGTTGGTCATGGAGCGAAGCGGATGACGAAAATGGAGATGGAGAACCTGACATTGATGAACTGACAGAGGATGATAATGGTGTTTATGGAAAGTGTGTAAACGATGAAGTCTGCTTAGAAAAGGGTACGGGTGAAAGTCGAACATTTACCCAAGAATTAAATGAAATGGTTTATAATGTAGGTATGGAATACTGGTATACCGATGCTTTTGCTCTCCGTGCTGGATATATTCATGATTTTGAAGGGAAAATATTTAATCCTACCTTTGGTGCTGGTATTAGATTATTACAATATGGTTTTGACTTTGGGTATACTGCTGGTGAACAAGGGCATCCACGGGCAAATACAATGTTTTTCTCTGTTAATATAAAACTTTAAATTATTTTATCAATTTAGAGGGAATACCCCAATTGATTATAAGACTATTACTTTTTTTTAGCCTCGGATTCGGGGCTAATTATTTCCAGTCAAATTCTCTGTCAAACTATGTGGGGGTAAACATACCTGATACCCTTAGGCTAGTGGGAATTATGGCGCAGTTTCCGCTTGAAATCCCCGACAATCCAAAAACCAGTGGTGATGGTCATTTCCTCAGTTTAAATCATGAAGCATATAATAGCTTTTATGATTCTACTACTCCTCGATGTAATGGTTTTATGGTGGATAGGCCGCCTCATAATAGTGCATATTTTCATAAACAATTAGAAGCAGTTGGCAATTATTATTTAAATATTTCAAATGATAAGTTTCCATTTACAGCGGACATCATTTCCAATTCAAACTCACCTGAGAGTGGTTATTATACTGTATCAGATTCCATGGAATACTACGCCAAAGGCGATGCACTATTAGCAGAGTTTTTCTCTGAAGTTTTAGATTCAGCTAAATCTGATATTGAAACTATATTAACGCAGCAGAATGTTGCTTCCGATGAGGTGGTATTTATTGTTTTTCATGCAGGGCTGGGACAGGACTTTTCACTTCCCGGATTAGACCCAACCATATATGATTTAAAATCTGCCTATATAGATGAAGAAATGATGGCAGATGTTACCCCAACTAAAATATTGGGTAAACCTATACAAACTGGAATTTTGCTCCCTGAAACTCAAAATATGATTTACTATGATGTTGTTGAGGACATATTTGGTAATCCAGATTATGGTACTGATGATTTATGTGACATCCAATTGGGGCTTACGGGTATTTTCGCATTTCTTTTAGGGTATGAGCTTGGGCTGCCTCCCTTATTTAATCCCGAAACCGGTGACCCAGGTGTGGGTTTTTTTGGGCTCATGGATCACGGATCAAATAATGGCAGGGGAGTTATCCCAGCGCCACCATCTCCATGGACACGTACCCTGCCATCGATGGAGTGGTCAACCATAGAAACAATATCTCCCGTACAAAGTCTAAATACAACAATTACAGTTTATGCATTAGATTCAATATTATACAGGATTAATATTAGCGAAACTGAATATTTTCTAATTGAAAATCGGAACAATTGGGTTGCTCCAGAAACGGACATAGACTCTCTTCGTAGAAAACATAAAATTGATGAAAACCAGATGGGACATTGGTTTGATACTGTAATTGAAGAATTCTCTGATGATCAAATTCAAATAGATGAAGACACCCAGGTCATAACGGGTTTTAATCACTATGATTATGGTCTGCCCGGTTCAGGAATCTTGATTTGGCATATTAAAGAGCCTGATCCATCAATTTATAATGATGGTGTAAACAGTGATTTAGATAACCGGCACATACAGATTGAAGAGGCGGATGGTGCTCAAGATATAGGCACCAAAAGTTATTCATTTTTTGCCAGTGATGACCCCACCACCGGTACCCGTTGGGATATGTGGTTTCATGGAAATGAAGGCTATGAATATGCAAATCCCGGTATGGATGAAAAAGTTATTTTTGATGATATGTCTAGTCCAAATACCAGAACTATAGATGGTTCTAAATCATTTTTATCCATTGAGATTTTGAGTGAAATTTCAGACTCTATGGATATACAGATTACTTTTAATGATGGCGTTGAAATCATAAATTTAGCTGATACAACTAGTCATTATTTAGGAAATGGTTATAATGAATCTGATGGTACGGCGGTGGTTTATTATGCAGAATATGGACAAATTTATGCATATGCGTCAGACTCTAATAAAAGCTTGATTGAAAATCTGAATTATAATGTGGATAAATTAATTTATACTTATAAAGATATTTTAGAATATCTGGATGCTGGTAGCTGTATTCACCCTACTTGTGAAAATATTGAAGATGATATTTCCCCTCTGGGATTTATTTATTCTGATCTGGATTCCACTACATTTCCTGCTGCTCTTTCATTTGGGGATATTGACCAAGATGGATTGGATGAAATCATCACCATTGAAGATGGTGATTTAGTTGTCAAGAATGGGAATCAAACTTTAGTGAACGGATTTCCTTTAAAAGGCGATTTTTCAGGAATACCTCTTATTGCAAACATATTGAGTGTACAAGATTCGATCCCTGAGATAATATGTCGGGAGGGAGAGAATATTACTATTCTCTCCAACAAAGGGGATCGATTACGGCAATTATCCTCCTTTAATAGTGTACAGCCACTGGCAATGGTTCCGTTTTGGGATGGGAAAATGGCACTTATTGACGGTTCCCGTTTATTTCTGTTTGATCTAGATATGGATCACAGCTATTGGCTCAATCCCCGAAGCCGACCATCTGGCTTTCCCTTATCCATAGGTAATCATTTTGAACCAGATAATTCCAGCAAAATGCGCACAAACGCTTATAACTATCCCAATCCCGTAACCGATGGTTCCACTACATTTAGATTCTTTGTACGTAGTCCTGAGGTATCAGAAGTAAAAGTTAATATTTATAATGCAGCGGGTTATTTAGTTGAAGATAATCTGATAAAAAAAGACGATGACTTATCATATTATGAATTTAATGAAATTATATGGGATGCATCTCAATTTGATGCAGGATTATATCTGGCTGAAATAAAACCAAATTCGGGGAATTCTGAGCTGGTAAGATTGGTGGTAATCAAATGAAATGCTTTTATTTTCTTATTTTCATCTTCAACTTTTTGTTTAGTCAAAGTTGGTACAACCATACGGAACTTGAATGGCAAACCATTGAAACGGAGCATTTTCTCATTCATTTCCATGAGGAAACAAGAAGAAGTGGACAGGAAGCAGCTGCAGTAGCAGAAAAAATATATGAACCCATAACCTCATTTTATGAATTTGAGCCAGATTCAAAAACACATTTAATCATTCAGGATACGGATGATATAGCTAATGGCGCAGCCTATTATTATGATAACAAGATTATAATTTGGGCATTACCATTAGATTTTGATCTTAGGGGTTCACACCGTTGGTTGAACAATGTTATTACCCATGAATTTACCCACATAGTACAGATTGGAGCCGCCATGAAATATCCACGGCGGTTTCCTGCTTCATTCATTCAATTGATGAACTATGAAGATGAAAAAAGAGAAGATGTTTTGTATGGATACCCCAACGTAATAATGAGCTATCCCCTTCCTGGAGTTAGCGTTCCTCCATGGTTGGCTGAAGGCACGGCTCAGTTTATGTACCCAGGTGCAGATTTTGATTTTTGGGATTCGCACAGAGATATGATTGTACGTGATCGAGTCCTGAATAATAATTTATTATCTTTTGATGCCATGAATACTTTTGGCAAACGAGGAATTGGAAATGAGTCTACCTATAATCAAGGCTTCCTCTTTTCACAATGGTTATCAGAAAATTATGGCATTGATGTTTTGAAAAAAATCACCCTATCTCTTTCTAATCCTACAAACTATTCTATTAATCATGCCATGCGGGATGCTACGGGAAAATATGGGAGTGAATTATTTCAGGAATGGGCAGATAAAATGTTTTTAGATTATACTATTCGGACTAAAGATGTTGTTGGTTTTGAGAAAAAAGGGAATATTTTAGTTTCAGAAGGTACAACCAATATTCATCCGGTTTGGTCACCTAATGGGGAAAAGTTTGCCTATCTTTCAAATAAGAAAAATGATTATTTTGGTCAAACAGATTTATTCATTTATAGTTTTTCAGATTCTACGTCAGAAAAAATTGCCAGTGGTGTTAAAACCGCTCCAACCTGGGCAAATGATTCTACAATAATCTACACGAAGCGTAGTAAGCCTAATAAGTGGGGTTCTAAATATTTTGATCTTTATCGATATACGTTCAGCGAAGAAGAAGAACAGCGATTAACATACAACAGCCGGCTGATATCACCAGTATATGATAAGAATTTGAATAATATAGCTGCCATAACCAGCTATGATGGCACCTCAAATATTATGATTTCCGAAAATATTGATATTGCGAATGACTCTCTTCATTTCCAGCCCCTAACTCATAACGACAATGGCATTCAGTTACTTTCTCTAGCTTGGAGCGGAAATACGTTATTGGTGGATGGTGTCTATCATCAAGGGCGTCAAATTTATAAAGTGGATCTAGATGTGGGTGAATTAGAGTTGGTATCTAGCGATCGGTGGGAAAATAGAGATCAATTTATTTCCTCAGATGGGATGATCTATGTCTCCGATAAGTCTGGAATTAACAATCTCATCTATCAAAAAGATGGAAGTCGAGATTATATAACCAATGTTTTGGGTGGCGCGTTTATGCCTTCAGTCTCCAGTGATAGAAAAATTCTGTTTAGTCTTTATGAAAATGGTAGATATAATATTGCTATTCTTGAAGATTTTCAGCCTATTGAAAATGGTTTGGTAGGATATGGAGAAAACTATTTTGAAAATTCTCCCCAATCTGAATTAATATTAGGTGAAAAATTGGAGTCTAGACCTTATGAAGAAAATATGCTTTCTATGGCAATAATGCCAAGAGTCATGATAGATTACAATACAGTAAAACCAGGATTTTATTTTTTCAGCACGGAGGTTATTGACCGCTTTTCTATTTTTGGTGGTGCATCAACAAATATACTATCCGATATGGATATTTTTCTACTCTTGGAGTATAAAAAGTTTCGCCCCACATTTTATACAAACTTATTTTGGATTTCCCGTCATAAAAATGCAGATGAAAATAAACCATTTTTATATCCTCGGGTAAATGGAACCGATGTAGATAATATCGAAATTTATAATGATTTAGCATTCTCATTATTTTCTGGTGATATAGGAACCCGATTTGCTCTAGGAGGGCATAAAATTAACCTCCAATATAATTACAGTAATTACAGGGAAAATGTGAAACAGAATGTGTATCAATATTTTACCTATAACGAGGTTGATAGTTCAATTTGGCAATATGGTGAAATTGGCTTTGATTATTTCAGAGGTCACTCACTTTCAATTTTATATGATTTACATATGCGGAAACCCAGCTTTGCTATGAATATGCTTCCGGGGAGTGGGTGGCATGTAAATGGGAAATTAAGCTATGAATGGAATCAGTTTATGGATGGATTTGCAGTAAGCGAAGAATACAGTACCTTTGGTGCAAATTTTGTACCCCATAATACTGTTCGACTTACTGCTTCTGCTGAACGGCATTTCACCTTGAATAAAGATAAAAAGATTGTGGCCAGTATTAGCGGAATCGGAGGCGCAATATCCAACCCTGAAGTAGATGATTTTTTCCACTTCTTTGCTGGTGGATTGCCAGGTATAAAGGGCTATACTTTCTACGAAGAATCACTCACTGGCCCCCATTATTTTGTAGGTACCGCAGCCTTACGCCTACCCTTATTTTTAGAAAAGAATTTTACCTGGGCACAATTTAATATGCAGAATCTCTCCCTAGGGGGTATTTTTCAATTTGGTAGCGCAATACAGAATAGTTTTACCGAAATTATTAAAGATGATCATTATAAATTATCGGGTGGTTTGGAGTGTCGATTACATGGATTTTCTTTTTTTTCATATCCTTCAGCAATTGCCTATGAGTATCACCAACCTCTATCAGATTTGGATGAGAAGGGGAAACATTATTTCACCTTGTTATTTGATTATTAGGAGTAGGTTATGAGGAATATTTATATAAGCTTGGTTGTATGGTTTGTGTGCAATACTCAGATATTTAGCAATACTTTTGTTCAGGGAGAAAATTATCAATTCAAATCAATGATGTTTTTACAAGATACTACATCGGAAAATGAAAGCGAATTTCAATTAGAAACATTTAAAGATAAGGGATCATTTAAATCCCCTGGGAAAGCCTTATTATACTCAGGAGTGTTGCCGGGAATGGGACAGGCATATATGGGTAATTGGCTACGTGGACTTATTTTTGTTGCTTTGGATGCTGCTGCCATTGGCACTTGGTATAATAATAATAATCTTGCGGAGGATAAGAAAAAAGAGTATTCCTATTATGCCAATGAGCATTGGGATTTTGGCAGATGGGTACATGATTATTACAAATGGTATGAATATAAGGAAGGTGATGATGACTGGAATTCAATTCGCGAAGTATTTATTAATTATAGCGATTCGACAAGTGGCTGTGCCCAAGATCCAACTGAAGGTCAATGCTATACAGATATTTGGGATCATAGTCATAAAGTTGAATTTACTTGGGATGGGGCTATAGTGAATTCTAGTTCTGATTTTTTTATGAATACAGTTTTTGAAGAAGTATGTGGGAATTCACCTTTTGTAAATCCAAGCTGCTCAAATGATTCAACTGCTTTAGTAAATAAATTATCAGAGCATTCTGTTTATGTAATTAAAGACCATCACTTCTATGAAGGCATTCAAAAATATGATATGTTTTTTGCCGGCTGGGATGATAATGATTCAGTTATTGTTGTAACAAAAGAACATAACGATAAAAATGCAACTTCGCCCAACCAGACAACTTATAGAAGTTTATGGGGTGATTATAATAAAATAAAAACATTAGCAGGAAATGGAGGAAAATTTATGCTCATCAATCGGGTGGTTAGCATGGTGGATGCCTTACTGCTAGCCAAAAAATGGAATAATAGTCATAATATAAATTTATCGTTAAATGCATATCCCGATCTCAGAAATAAATCAGGATTAGGAGGAGTGAAATTATCACTATACTGGAAATGATGAAAAAACTACTGATAATTATAGTTATAGGAATATTCGTCGCTGGATGTGGCAAAAAAAATGTGCAATTAGAAGA
This sequence comes from Fidelibacterota bacterium, assembly GCA_030748955.1. Lineage (GTDB taxonomy): Bacteria > Fidelibacterota > Marinisomatia > SCGC-AAA003-L08 > D37C17 > D37C17. The sequence goes on from JASMKZ010000004.1 coordinate 7,527, forward strand.
AGATTTAACTCCCCGTTTTGATAAAGCTATGGATTTTTTTGAGAGAGATAAATTTCTTCGAGCCAAAGATGAATTTGATTATATAATTATAACTGACCCCGGCTCTAAAATTGCCAATGAATCACAATATTATAAAGCTGAGTCTATGTTTCAGATGGAAGAATATGATAAGGCATCCATTAGTTTCGATAGATATGTTCGATTTTCTCCAGATTATAATAAAATTGAAAAAGCCCGGTATCGAATTTGTGAATGTGCTATTTATTCATCTAATTCGTATCAGCGTGAGCAGTCACAAACACAATATGCATTAGAGCAATTACAAATGTTTATTGAGGATTTCCCAAAATCAGAATTAGTGAGAGATGCCGAATCTTCCATCCTGAACTTACGCCTAAAACTTGCCCAGAAAGATTATGAGGTAGGGCGAATGTATCTAAAATTGGAAGAATACGAATCTGCACTTGTATATTTTAAATCGGTTTTGAATCATTATTATGATACAGCTATTTCTGATGATGCCCGTATTGGAATAGTTTTCACCCATATTTTGAATGACAACAGAAGGGGTGCTGAAAGCTATTATAAAACGCAGAAAGATAAATTTTTATCCGGCGAAAAATCGAATGAAGCTGAAATACTTTTACAGGATACAAAAACGGGCTTAAAATTGGCTCAGTACTATCAACTATATAAGTGAAATTAATTTTATTTGGTGGTAGTTTTGATCCTCCACATTATGGACATTTAAAAATAATTGAGAATTGTATTGAACAATGCGATAAGCTAGTCTTGATGCCTTCCGCTTATTCACCATTAAAAAAGAACCCTCCAATTGCAGAGCCAAAACACCGTGTTAAAATGTTAGAATTATTAACACAAGAATTGAAGTATCCAATTCAAATAGATGATTGGGAAATTAACCAACCAAGTCCAAATTATACATATTTAACAATCAAGCATTTACAAAATGAGCATCCAAATTTTTCTATTTCATTGGTCATTGGTGCAGATCAATTACAGCAATTTCAGAAGTGGAAGAACTATCAGGAGATATTAGATTCCGTCCAAATTATTGGTTTTAACAGAAAAAAATATAATGTGACCCCTCTAATTGATATGAATTTAACCTGGATAAAAGATTTTGAAATGGATATCTCATCAACAGAAATTAGAAGGGAAATTGCAAGTGGTGCCCCAAAAGGGTGTGAATTGCCTCATGCTGTATGGAATTATATTAATGAACACAATCTTTATGGAAATGAGTAATGGGAATTAATATCCTCCAATTTTCTTTAGGTACTATATTGCTTTACTTTGGTGCTGATTATCTAATTTTGGGGAGCAAATCTATTGCATCAAGATTCAAAATACCACCCATCGTAGTTGGAATTACATTAGTGGCATTTGGCACCAGTCTCCCGGAACTAATTGTGAGTATAATTGCTATTTTAAAAGGCGAATCAGGGATTGTCATTGGTAATGTTGTGGGTTCAAATATAGCAAATATAGGATTAGTTTTAGGAGTAACCGCTATATTGACCCCCATTGTTTTTTCATTTAAGAAAATTAGCTTGGATCTTTATTTTTTAATAGTTATCACCTTTCTCCCCCTCCTGTTCATCTATTTAGGCGAGCTTGTATTGTGGCAGGGTATATGTTTTCTATTGTTACTTGGGGGCTATTGTTGGCATCTTCTCAATGGAGACCATGAATTTGATGAAAATCTATCAGATGAAAATCTATCTGATGGATTAACTATATCGCTAAAAATTATTTTTGGAATTATTGGGCTTGGATTTGGCGCCCATATTTTTGTTTTGGGTGCGAAGGGAATCGCAATTGCATTAGGTGTCTCATCTTTGGTGATTGGTATGTCCATGGTTGCACTGGGAACATCACTGCCAGAACTCGCTGCATCTCTAGCTGCTGCGAAACATAATGAAAAAGATTTTGTTATTGGGAATATCATTGGGTCTAATATTATGAATATCATTGCCGTGCTAGGTTTTACACTGCTAATCCATCCCATTTCTATAGAATTTACAGAAGTATTTATGCATGGGATATTTTTGATGACATTAACATTGGGATTATTTTTTATTTTAAAATTTAGAGATGGTATTACAAAATATTCTGCAGGAATATTATTATTAATTTATATTATTTTCCTTTACTTTAATTTTCAACAGGGAGTTGGAATTAAAATATGATTAAATTTGAAAATGTAACGGCTACCTATACTGAGAATGTGGGAATTTTCAATTTATCCTTTCATATCCCAAAGGGTGAATTGGTTTTTCTGATGGGACCTACCGGTGCGGGAAAATCTACGGTATTAAAAACTATTTATAGAGATATTCCTATTTCAGATGGGAATCTATATATTAATGGAGAGGATGTAGGAAATATTCGTCGTCGCCATGTACCCCAGTTTCGCAGGAAAATTGGCATGGTATTTCAAGACTATCGTCTCGTTCCTGATAGGACTGTATTTGAAAATATTGCATTACCTCTTCAAATTGAAGGAGTTCCAAAAAAAGAAATTAAAGATAAAGTCAATGACATTGGTGAAAAAGTTGGATTGAAAAAAAGAATTAATAATTATCCTGGTCAACTAAGTGGTGGAGAGAAGCAGCGTGTGTCAATTGCCAGAGCTCTGGTAAAAAATCCACTTGTTATATTAGCGGACGAACCTACGGGAAACTTAGATCCTAACGTATCGGATGAAATTCTGGATTTATTAGAAATTGCCACAGACTCAGGAACAGCCGTGCTCATGTCCACACATAATTTCCCTCTTATTCAACCAAGAAAAAAGAGGTTTATAGAATTGAATGAAGGACGGTTAGTCACCCAATGATAACGAAACTATTATTTCTTTTGTCCGAGAGTTTTCGTGCATTATTTAGGGCGAAATTACCGGCGGCCATATCATCTATTACCATTGCAATTGCATTGGTGATTTTCAGTTTGGCATATTTCTCTTATGTTAATTTATTAGGCTATTCATACAAATTTAAATCAAAATATAGAATAGAGGTATTTTTCCATAACGATTTGGCTACCGATGATGCTCGTGAATTATTTAATACGATTCTGATTTCAGATGGTATTGAACAGGGTGAGTTTATTGATAAAGAAAAAGCATCTGAGCTGTTTAAGTCATATTTTCATGAAGATATTAATGAAATTATAGGTGAGAACCCTCTTCCTATGGGCGGACGTTATGATATTGCCACTGATTATCGAAATTCTAATAAGATGCGGAGAATAGTTCGGGAGATACGTCGATTAGAAGGAGTAGATGTGGCGTCCTTTCAGCAAGGTATAATTTCACGGGTAGATTCAATTGTAGAAAATATTTTGGGAATAAGTATGGTGTTTGGGATAGCTATCTTCATTATTGCAGTCATTTTGGTTTCAAATACTATTCGTCTGATTATTCATGCTAAGCAGGAAACAATTGAAACCATGCATTTGCTGGGGGCTACAAATAGTTTTATAAGGTTTCCCTTTGTCGTGGAAGGAATTATTCAAGGGGTATTAGGCGCTGGTTTTTCACTATTAATTTTATATTTATTAAGATCTCTCCAAGCCTATCTTTTAGAACCATTGGTGAACATTCCCTTGATGGAACCGGCTAATTTAATTGCGTATAATTTCATTTTTGGTCTATTGCTGGCTCTTATTGGGAGCTATAGAGGAATATCTAAATATCTACCCAAATAAAATACAATATTATTCAAAACAACCTTTTGAGTTAAAAAAATGAAGTCTGTAAATTGCACGCTGTATCTGAAGCTATGATTAACAGAATTCACTCCAATAATTAATCAAATAAAGTATAAAATTGTTTAAAGATATTAGATTTCGTTTGGCGCTAATTGCGTCACTACTTATAGCATCTGCTTACCTTATCTGGCCTACATATAAGGTTTATTCTCTTTCTGAATCTGAGAAGTCTGAATTGGGTGTAACAGTATTGAAAGAATTAAAAGATGGAGCCATCAATCTAGGGCTAGATTTACAGGGAGGTATGTATGTATTGCTTGAAACGGATATTCCTAAACTAGTTGAGAAAATCGCCAATAAAAAAACAGAGGAACTAAGTAATGCGATACAAGAGGCTAATAATCGTTCAATAAATAATCAGACAGATTTCTTTGCAGAATTTCTGACCATAGCAAATAATAGGGAGCTGCGACTATTTCGAAATTATAATAATTTAGCCACTACCCGTGATAATGAATCCGTAGTAGAAGAACTCAAAATACAACGTGATAATGCCATTGCTAGTGCACTGGAAATTATCCGAAATAGAATTGACGAATTTGGTGTGTCTGAGCCCACTATCCAAAAATATGGTGCTAACCGAATTATTGTAGAATTGGCTGGTGTACAAGATTCTGATCGGGCGCGAAATCTTATCCAACGAACAGCTTCTCTCGAGTTCACTTTAGTATTAAATGAACAATGGGAGCAGGCACTAAATAAAATAGACACCTATCTCCTCAGCGATTCATCAGCACTAAATATTGATCTTAACTCTCCAAATGAAAAAGAAAAAATTGCTGAAGTAGATACAAGTGGTTCTGCAGAAGATATATTTATAGAAGAAAATATTTTGTCCGAACCCACGTTTGACATGTCCACACCTTTGGAGATATTAAAAGAAAAACCATTTTCCGGATATCTTCGAGGAGTACCTAGAGGGGTGGGAGTTCTGGCAAAAGAATTCCATATTGTAAAAGGAATATTGGATAATCCAGAGGTGAGAAGAAAAGTTCCAAGAGGGGGTAAATTCTTATGGGGCAACCAATTTGAAACTGCTCAGGATGAAACGGGTAATTTTATTGAATTCCGACAGTTGTATTATGTATCATCAGACCCCGAAATTTCAGGCGGCATGGTTAGGGAACCCCGTGCTACCATGGGAGGTGCTGGTACTGATGCATCCGGACAATGGGTTGTGAATTTATCCATGAGCCCAGAGGGTACTAAAAGATGGAGTCGATTTACCGGAGCGAATATTAACCGCCAAGTGGCTATTGTATTAGATGATAAGGTATTTATGGCGCCGGTTATCAGGGATAAAATTCCCACTGGTCAAACACAGGTAACTGGTTTTGCAGATGTAAACGAAGCTAAGGATATAGCCAATGTCCTCCGGGCAGGTGAATTGCCTGCACCTGTAGAAATTATTGAAGAACGTACCGTGGGGCCATCTTTGGGAAGTGACTCAATAAAATCTGGTAGAAAAGCCATGTTTTTTGGACTAATTGGAGTGATGATTTTTATGATTATTTATTATAGGAGTGCAGGACTCTTGGCAACTTTAGCCTTGATGCTTAATCTCATTATGGTAATTGCAGTATTAGCCGGATTAAATGCTACATTAACTCTTCCTGGAATTGCGGGATTAATTCTTACTGTTGGTATGGCAGTAGATGCCAACGTGATCATTTTTGAAAGAATCAGAGAAGAATTGGACTTGGGTAAAACTGTGCGGGCAGCAATTGAATCTGGTTATGAGAGAGCATTTATTACTATTTTGGATGCCAATGTTACCACTCTCATTGCAGCATTTGTATTGGCATGGGTGGGTTCTGGTCCCATTAAGGGATTCGCCGTAACGCTCAGTACAGGAATTATATGTTCCATGTTCACAGCCATTTTTGTTACCCGTACCATTTTCATGTTTTTCTCTGACCGTAAACCACTAAAAAGTTTGAGTATTTAATATGAGATTTTTAAGTAAAACAAATATTGATTTTATCAGCAAACAGAAGTTGACAGGATTATTATCAATAGTTCTAATTATTGCAGGAATAGCATCTTTAATTATAAAAGGTGGACCCTTACTTTCTATCGATTTTACCGGTGGGACAGTTGCGCAGATAAAATTTGAGAAGCCAATTGAATTAGGTCAATTAAGAAATACCTTATCAGACTATGGGTTTAAAGGTGCTGAAATTGTAGAATTCGGCAGCCCCGATGAAGTATTAATAAAAACACAATTCACGGGATCAAGTTCTGAAATATCTGAAAAATTAACCCTTGCATTGGGAAAAACATTTATACTGAGGCGTGTAGAATCTGTTGGGCCTAAAATCGGGAAAGAATTGCAATCTGATGCCTTGAAAGCAATTGGGTTGGCTTTACTTCTAATACTTATCTACATAACATTCCGATTTGATCGCTACTATGCTTTGGGAAGCGTCATGGCATTAATTCATGATGTACTTATCACACTGGGCGTGTTTTCACTTTTAGATTATGAAATCAATCTATCCATTATTGCAGCATTTCTCACCATTGTGGGGTATTCGTTAAATGATACCATTGTGGTTTTTGATCGGATTCGAGAAAATATTCCAAAATTCATGAAAAAAACGCTCAATGATGTGGTAAATATTTCCTTGAACGAAACCTTAAACCGTACAGTAATAACATCCTTGACAACCATGATGGTGGTAGTTATTTTGTTTATATGGGGCGGAAAAGTAATCAACCTATTTGCCTTTGCCCTCATAGTGGGTGTTTTCATCGGAACATATTCTTCACTATTTGTAGCCAGCCCGGTGATGGCGTATTTTGAGAAGCGTTCAGCGGGACCTTATAGAAAATAATGAATCATCAAATTTTGAACCAATTTAGGAAACTCCGAATGGATTATCGGAGTTTTTTTATGCAAAATAATAACAGGGAATAAAAAATATGTCAATAACAGCAGTCATTGGGGGGCAGTGGGGCGATGAAGGTAAAGGAAAAATTGTAGATCTTCTCAGCAAAGATTCAAAAATTGTGGCTCGATATCAAGGTGGTGCAAATGCCGGACATACTGTGTATCATGGTGATATAAAAGTGGTGCTTCATCAAATTCCATCTGGGATTCTTAGAAAAGGATGCCATTGTATTTTGGGAAATGGTATGGTGGTTGACCCTATCGGACTCATGGAAGAAATTGAAATGGTTCAATCTCACGGCTTTGATACTTTAGGCCAAATTCATATAGCCATGAATGCCCATATAGTAACACCTATTCACAAAGCAATAGATGTTGCTACTGAAGCGGCAAATAATAATCGAATAGGCACCACGGGCCGAGGTATTGGCCCCACCTATGTGGACAAATATGATAGAGTAGGAATTCGTGGTGTAGATTTGTTAGATATGAATTGTTTGCGTGAAAAACTAAATGCCAAATTAGATTCAGCTATACAAGCTGGGCATTTACCTGAAAGTGCGAAAGACCAACTTCAAGATCAGTTTCATCAATTTATGGACTGTGCTGAAAAAGTAGCATCACTTGTATCTGATACTTTTACACTTATTCATGAGTTTGCTGAAAGGGGTGAAAATATTCTAATTGAAGGAGCGCAGGGAACGCTCTTAGATGTTGATCACGGAACCTATCCCTTTGTAACCTCATCTTCTGCAACCTCAGCAGGGATATCAACAGGCTTAGGTTTACCTACCAATAAAGTTGAAACTATTATAGGTATACTAAAAGCGTATATTACACGTGTGGGCACAGGTCCAGCCCCTACAGAATTATTTGATGAAGATGGTCAAAAGCTTAGAGATTTGGGTCAAGAATACGGTGCAACTACGGGTCGCCCTCGCCGATGTGGATGGTTTGATGGCGTAGCTGCTCATTATTCAGCCCGTGTAAACGGACTCACAGAAGTTGCTCTCACAAAGCTAGATATTTTAGACCACTTCAAAGAGATTAAGGTATGTGTGGCTTATAAAATGGATGGAAAAGAAATTAAGAATATGTCAGAAGTGTTACATCGCTTAGAAGATGTCCAGCCAATATATCGATCATTTGAAGGTTGGCAGGAGACAACAACCGGCATAGAATCTTACAGTGACTTGCCAGAGAAGACCCAAGAATACATCCAATTTATTTCAGATTTTATTGGAGTGCCGGTAAAGATTATCTCTACAGGTCCCGGCAGAGATGAAATTATTCATAATTGAGTTTTTGGATTGCATTAACAATATTAATGCCTGAAATTAACTTGGTTAATCCAATCCATATCAATTGATAGAGTATACCACCTTTAACTCACCCATTGGTAAAATTTATATTGCTGCAGTAAAAGAAGGTGTAGTGAAAATTTTATTCTCCAATAAATCACCTCAAGAACTGAAAAAATATTGTGAGAGACATCTTGAATGTGGAGTCCGGGAAGGGTCAGAATATGCCCGAAATGCCAAAGAGCAAATTTTGGAGTATTTAGAAGGGAAACCTCAATATTTAGATTTTCGGGTAATTCATCTCAATTCACCCTTTCGAAAAAAAGTATTAGAAGCAGAACGGAATATCCCCTATGGTGAAACCCGTTCTTATGGAGAGGTGGCTAAGATGGTGAATAATCCTAGGGCATCCCGTGCCGTGGGTTCAGCAAATGCTAAAAATCCACTGCCCCTGTATTTCCCATGCCACAGGATTATTTCTTCTAATGGGAGCTTAGGAGGCTATGGGGGAGGTTTGGGTGTGAAACAGTATTTATTGGATTTAGAGTCTAAATCTTTGTAGGAAGATTTGAACCTCCGACCTTCGGACTTTTTATACTGAAGAAAGAACTGGAGTTGGATTATCAACTTAAAAAATCCAAATTATCATTGATAAAATCCTTTGAGAAAATATGAAATTCATCGAAATAATTTTCACTGACTGTATTTCCTTCCATTAACATAGTAAGTTGATCCCTAGTTACTGGGAACCATTCATATTTTTCAAATATTGATGCTGCAATTTGTACAGCGTGTACAGGCGCAGGTAATTTCCATGTATTTTTTCCACTTGCAAGGGCAATCCTGTGTATAATTGTCTTCCATGAAAGTGTTTTAGATCCACCCAAATTGTAAACCTTCCCTTCGGTGTTTTCCATATTAAGTGCCTTTACAAAAAACTCAGCTACATTCTCTACATGAATGGGTGTCATAGAAAACCCGCCTGCATCTTTAGGCCATATACCTTTATAAAACAATGGTGCAGGAAGTGGTAGACTCAACATATTTTTTTTAATTTGAGTACAAAATTCAGGTCTGCCATGACCCCTTGGATCACCAAAAATCAGTGAAGGTCGAAAGATGGTCCAGTTCAATTCTGACTGCATTAAAAATTCATCTGCTTGCCATTTAGTTCGCTGATATTCTGTCCCATTTGGCTTTACTCCGTTTGCACTCATTAGAATAAACCGTTTAACACCAATGCTCTGAGCTGCTTCTATGCAATTTTTTACTCCATGAATATGTAATTCATTAAATATAATTCTTTTTTTTGGGAATTGTCTAATAATGCCAATATTATATATCACCGCATCAGTCTCTGTCATGGTTTTTATAACTGCACTTTTATCTTGAATATCTCCAAAGATTATTTCACATCCAGAGGGTATTTTTGATTCCGAACCTTTTCTAATGAGAACTTTGGGAATGAAAGTTTCACCAATAAGTTTATCTATAATGTAGCTTCCTACAAAACCCGTACTTCCAAACACCGCCACTTTATAACTTGTATCCATTAATTCTTGTCATTCATTGTAAAATATATTTGTTGATTAATACATTTAAATTACAGACATCCATAAAAATGAACGTCGTTTTATTTATATATAAACTGGCCTGGGAAGAAAGAATTGGAGAGGTGGGTTTAGACCCCTACTCTCAAAGCAGGATGGGTTAGTTTAGAATTATATTTACAAGCTGTACAATATCTAATATATCTACTGTATTATCTGAATTTATATCTGCTGAAAAATTATATTCACCACTTAAAACTAAATTGACAGCCAGCACTATGTCCTGTATATTTATTGAATTATCACCATTAATATCACCTAACATAAACTCCAAAGTATTAAACGTATGCCAGCCCGCATTAGGATGTGATACCGCATTACCTGAAGAATTTGTTGCAGTTAAAAAATAATCAATCGATGAATTTGAATTTAGGGCAGGGAATGCCCCTGTATACATGTTGTCTGATTCAAGTTCTAAAGCAATCTCGCCAAAGGGCCCATCTTCAGCACTGTATTTCCAATGTAGCGCGACAGACTGTACATTTTCATCTGCATTACCATAATCTAAAATTTCTGACTCAATATAAATAGCCCCATTATGAATAAGATCTTCACTTCTGATTGATTTATGAGAAATATGTATCATATGAGGATCAAAAACTCCCATTGTTCTGCAATGGAGTGCATCTTCAGCATACCAGGGATTTCCAAATGTATCATCAAAACCTATTATTTCATACCCTGGCATAGCATCACGATATGTCTGTATTGCTTCAGAATCTTCAGAAATTCCATACTGAGGAACAAGCACTTTATTATTTAATATTAAGGAATTTGTATATGCAGCCACTGGGTTTGTCTCCCATGAACCTCCATTTATTTCGGGGCATAATATTCGATGTATTTTAAATGGTCTATCATAGAAGGTATTTAATGCATAAAATGAGTCTGCAAAATCTTCCATACATTCATACTCAGGGCTTGATTCTGGAACCTGCTTGATAATTATGGCTTCAGGGCCAACTAATTTTGCTAAACAATCTATATGCTGAATACTCTCCTCATTTGGGTTATCAAATATATGATAATCAGAAAAGTATAATTCCTCATTCATAATTTCTATAAATGCTTCATTGCTGATACTATTTTCATTTACCATTAACTCTGTTGAAAAACCCATGCCATATCCATCTGTCATAAAATTTCCACCTGTCCAATATAATGGCAAATTTTGAATATCCCAATTCATCTGATTGGCAAAATCTATATTGGTATCATCATCCTCATCCCATCCTCTTGACTCTGATGGTAAAGGTCTGCCTTCAATCTGGTTTCTATTGCCTGCCATTAAATCATCATCACAGTATCCATTTTCATCAGATATTGTACCGCCGCAATCTCCACAGTCCCAGCTATATTCATCACACTGGAAATCTAGGCCCCAACCTCCATCATCACAATATCCATCACCAAGCCAATCCATAATCTGCCCATCACTATTGAAATCTTCACATAAATCATTATTGATATAACAATCATATCCTTCAGATGCATATTGAGGTTGATTGTTACAGAGCTCAGTCCCTACACAATCAAACAATATCATTTCTTCATCACATTCAAATTCACAACCATTCTCTACAGGGTAGCCATTAAATTGTTGATTAACCACTTTCCAGTAATCTTCACCAATGACAAACTGCGGACCATGATCTCTCGTCCAATGGCTGTATGTATCTGTATCAATAAAGGCAACATTATCAATATTTACCCCCCAGCTGTTAAAACTGTTGGCTGCTTGGCTTTGCTGATTATTTGTTTCTACCAGTACATAAAGAATATCTTCACTTGCCAGTTCAATTACTAAATCTGAAGGAATTCCAAGCGGCCACCTGATTATTGTTCCAAGTGCTGGTTCCCATTCAGCCACTACCCTGTATTCAGGAATTTCAGCAATAAGAACAGTTAGAAAAGCAAATACTATATATTTTTTTACAAACATCAAAAAAAATTTATGAAATCTAATATTTTATTCAAGGTTTTTTTTTGTAACGTTTTGTATTTGTTTTATAAAGAGAAAGTTATGCGAATTGGGCCGGAAAGGAAAAATTGGAGAGGTGGCAGGATTTGAGCCTGCGAGCTTTGAGTTATGAGCACGAAATCGGTAATAACTTTATAAATTCCCCATAACACCGCTGTAACTTTTCCCCCTTATGACAGAACCAAATACTATTAAGAAGGGAATGGATGTTGAATTAGAGATTGAATCTCTTGCCTTTGGCGGCATGGGGGTTTCCCGAATAAACGAAAAAGTTACCTTTGTAAAAAATGCCATTCCAGGGCAAACGGTTACTGCCCGCATTACTAAAAAAAGAACATCCTATCTAGAGGCACGGTCTTTAGAGGTGTTGACTGAATCATCTCATTTTGTGCCTATAAAATGTGAACATTTTGCTGACTGTGGAGGGTGTACCTTTCAAAATTTAGATTATGAAGAGCAAGTTTCAGCCAAGGAATTGCAGGTGAAAGATGTCTTTCGACGCATTGGTGGGTTTAAAGATGTAGGTTGTGATTCTATCGTTAAATGCGAAGAAATATTCTATTACCGTAATAAAATGGAGTTTACTTTTTCAAATCAGGAATATGTGCCCGAAAGTGAAAAGGAACGGTCTCCATCTAAATTTGCATTAGGCCTCCATGCACCTGGCCGCTGGGATAAAATACTCAATATTAATGAATGCCATATTCAAACCAAGGTTGCCAATGAAATTCTCCAAAGTATTAAAGCATTATCCAGTGGAATAGAGCCTTATAATATTCGTGAGCATAGTGGCTTTTTGCGGAATGTAATAATTCGTGTTGCTGCAAATACCAATGATATAATGGTAAATTTTGTTACCAGTAGAGATGAGCCTCAAGCTCTAGATACTATGCTTCACAGTTTGATAGCTAAATTCCCCAACATAAGTAGCATCGTTAATAATATCACTACCCGGAAAGCTGGGGTATCTATGGGCGAACATCAAGTGGTTTTACATGGTAATGAATACATGCTGGAAAAGCTAGGAGATTATGAATTTATGATTTCTGCAGATTCGTTTTTTCAGACCAATACCAGACAGGCTGAAAAATTATATGATATTATTTTGGAGGAATCCCAGCTTACAGGAAGTGAAATTGTATATGACCTTTTTTGTGGAACGGGTTCTATTTCTCTCTTCCTTTCAAGGCATGCAAAAATGGTCTATGGGTTTGAACTGGTTATGTCAGCGGTACAAGATGCTATGCAGAATGCAATTCATAATAAGGTAAAAAATGCCTGGTTCTTTGGCGGAAATCTTGAAAATCTATTTCGTGAAAATCCTGAAGCGAGGGGATTAGAGTTTCCGGATGTCTTAGTGGTAGATCCTCCCCGTGCAGGGCTTCATGTAAAAACGATTGAGGATATTATAGAAAAATCTCCTAAGCGCATTGTGTATGTATCTTGCAATCCTGCCAGCCAGGCTCGGGATGTTGCATTATTGTGTAACGAAAAGTATGAGCTGAATAAACTCCGCCCTGTAGATATGTTTCCCCACACCCCTCATGTAGAAAATGTTGCCACTCTTATTCTAAAATAAATATGAAACCAGCATTAGAAGTAAAAAATTTACGCAAGGTATATGAAGGTGGCCTGGAAGCGTTAAAAGGCATAAACCTTTCCATTCCTCAAGGGTCATTTTATGGACTTTTAGGTCCCAATGGTGCCGGGAAGACCACCACAATCGGCATTATTACCGGGCTTGTAAATATCACTGGTGGCTCAGCTTCAGTGCTGGGGTTTGATTCAGTTACAGAGTTTCGGCAAGCACGGAAACTGATTGGGCTTTCCCCGCAGGAATTAAATTTTGATGTATTTTTCAGTATTGGAGAACTATTAGAACTTCAGGCAGGATATTATGGGTATTCTCATAAAGAAGCAAAAGAACGAACTACCATCATGCTGGAGCAATTTGGATTAACTGAAAAACGAAAATCCCGAGCTCGAGAATTATCTGGAGGAATGAAGCGTAGAGTGCAAATTGCAAAGGCATTGGTGCATGACCCCAAAATAGTTATTTTAGATGAACCCACAGCAGGGGTAGATATTGAACTTCGGCACATGCTCTGGAATTATCTGCGGAAAATAAATGAAGAGGGAAAAACCATTCTACTTACCACCCATTATATTGAAGAGGCAGAACAACTTTGTGAAACGATATCCATTATTAATGATGGGAAAATTATTGCTACTGATTCGCCAAATAAATTAACCCAGGCTCACGGCATGTCTGGTCTAGAAATTACGCTTACTTCTAAGGTTGCTGATTTGACATTAGATCCCTGGGCTTATAATAACATCGATGGCAAAATTCATGTAAATATGAACCACCCTGAAAAAGAAATGGCGAATGTCATTAATCAGATTTTAAAACAGGGTGGAGAAATCGAAAATGTGCAAATATATAGAAGCTCATTGGAAGATGTATTTTTAAAATTAACGGGGAAATCTCTCCATGAAGAAAATGAAAAATTTGAAAGTCAAGAGGCTTTATTAAATGTTTAACAGAGGTTTCTGGGTCATAGTGAAGCGGGAAGTGAAACGATTTATGTTTTTATACAAACAAACCTTACTGCCCAGTGTTATTTCTTCAGGGCTTTACATTATCGTTTTTGGTGCCGCAATGGGCTCTCGAATTGGGGAAATAAAAGGTGTGGAATATATTCATTTTATCATTCCCGGTTTGGTGATGATGTCGGTTATCAATCCGGCGTATCAGAATTCATCATCCAGCATTATGCAGGCAAAATTTCTGCGTTTTATAGAAGATATTCTCATCACTCCCCTTAGCGGATTAGAAATTAGTTTGAGCTACATTATTGGAGGTACAGTGAGGGGCGTGGTTAATGGAGCGTTTGTTTTATTGCTGGGGTATTTTTTGACGGGTTTTCAGGTTGGTAATTGGTTATTAACCTTTGTCTATTTATCTACAGTAGCCTGGGCCTTTGCTGGAGCTGGGGTCATTGTAGGTATTTACGCTAAATCATGGGATAGTATAATGGTAATCACTAATTTTTTCTTTATGCCCCTTATATTTTTAGGAGGTGTTTTTTATTCAATTGAGATGCTTCCGGAATTTTGGCGCAATTTTTCTATGGTTAATCCTCTGTATTGGATGATAAATGGTTTGAGGTATGCTACTCTGGGAATTGCTGACACATCTCATGAATTGTCTCTTGGTATTAGTATTATATTTGCGATATTTTTTTCAACATTGGCTTCGTTTATGTTTTCGAAAGGCTATAGGATAAAAACCTGATTTCGATATAATATTAGCTGTTATTCTAAATAGAAATTAATTAAAAGGAAAGTTATGACACAGAAAGAACAAATGGTACATGATATAGAAAATACGCCTATTATTTTATTTATGAAGGGTACAAAGGAACGCCCTATGTGTGGGTTTTCTGCACGGGTGGTAAATGTATTAAACAGTCATTCGGTTGTCTATCAGGATGTAAATATTCTAGAAGATCCTGAGATCAGGGTAAATCTATCAGCGTATTCCAATTGGCCAACTATCCCGCAGCTTTTCGTAAAGGGTGAACTTATTGGTGGTTGTGATATTGTTATGGAGTTGGAAGGGAAGGGTGAGTTAAGCGAGGTATTACAATCTGCAGGAACTTAATTAATGATTTACTAAGGTTCTATGTCGGTTAAATTATTTTCTTTTCCCTTTTCCTTTATTACCCTTTTGTGGCGCCTTATACTCAAACCAGTCCTCTTCTGTGATTTCATGAAAGTAGGACGCTTCTTCTAATAATATTTTTGCTGTGGTACTCTTCACTGCGGCAATTTCCACCCGTACGCCTTCGGCCTTCAAATGGCGAACCAGTTCAACAAAATCAGAATCTCCGGACATAATGATTATGGTATCTACCTTAGAAGATAGCTGTGTGGCTTTTATAGATAGTGGAATATCAGCGGATTTATGACAGGGGATAACTGCACCGTAATAATTCTCATGAAGCCTTTCTGCAAATTTAGTTGAAATTGCTTTTCCTTCCCTGAAATAAATAAGGCGATTTAATCCTCTGCCATTTAATAATCGTGGTATTAATTCATCAAAATTGACCATAGTGTGGTTAGACTTTGATTCTTCATGTATGCTTCGTTCGATATTGTTGCCATCGCATAAAATAGCAACAGATTGAGTAATTTGTATGGCATCCATTTTGCTTATCTCTTATTAAGTGGGTAATAAATTACCACTTTCATCATTGAGGAAATAAGAAAATAATAGTATTTCATTACTACTTCCCATTGCAGGGCTATTAGACAAACTGGTATATTTTCCACCCCTTTCACAAACCAAAATGAAATTATTTGACACAAAAGTTATTGCAGTATCTAATCAGAAGGGCGGTGTGGGAAAAACCACTTCGGCTGTAAATATTGCGGCTTACTTAGCGGTAACAGAAACCCCAACTCTGCTTATAGATATGGACCCCCAAGCCAATGCAACCTCTGGTGTAGGTATTGAAATTGGATCCTATAAGCAATCCATTTATGATGTAGTAATTGGCAAGGAAAAGTTGTCAGATGTAGTTCGGAAAACAGATTTAGAATTTTTGGATGTAGTGCCATCTAGTGCACAATTAGTAGGTGCAGAGATTGAATTGGTGAGTCTCTTTTCACGGGAAAGAATGTTGAAGGAGGCGCTGGAAGATGTGGAAGGAAAATACAAATATATCATTATTGACAGTCCTCCATCTTTAGGGCTACTCACCATAAATGTATTAACCTCAGCTAATACAATTATTATTCCTATTCAATGCGAATATTATGCGTTGGAAGGGCTCTCCCAATTGCTGAACACAATCCGCATGGTACAGAAACATTTGAATAAGGAATTGGAGATTGAGGGTATTCTAATTACCATGTATGATCATAGGCTTAACTTATCCCGGCAAGTGGTTCAGGAACTCCAAGAATATTTTGGTGATAAAGTGTATGAAACCTATATTAAAAGAAATGTACGATTGGGAGAAGCTCCCAGTCATGGCAAACCAATTCTCCTTTATGATGCCACCTCAACAGGTGCGCATAATTATATGAATTTTGTAACTGAATTTCTAAAAAATAATGGCTGATAAAAGATTAGGGAAAGGGCTTGATGCTCTCATTCCATCCTATGCAACGGAAAGTAGTCATATAGATGGTGCTGTTCCAATAACTCAAATTATTCCCAACAGAAACCAACCGAGGCAGGAATTTGATCTAGAAAAATTGGAGGAACTTACTGCTTCTATTAAAGAAAATGGTATTATACAGCCATTAACTGTTCGTGAATTGGAAGAAGGGAATTTTGAGCTTATTGCTGGCGAGCGGAGACTGCGGGCAGCAAAAGATGCTGGGTTGGAAACCGTTCCTGTATATATTCTCAGCGTGAATGCCGATGTGGAAATGATGGAATATGCTCTTGTGGAAAATATCCAGCGTGTAGATCTAAATCCCATTGAGAAAGCAGAGGGATATGCCATCTTAAGTGGGAAATATGATCTCTCTCAGGATGAAATTGCCAAACGTGTTGGGAAAAGCAGACCAGCTATTGCCAACGCACTTCGTCTTTTAAAACTACCTCCCGAAATAAAATCTAGCTTAAATTCCGAAAAAATATCTACTGGCCATGCGCTGGCAATTTTGGCGTTACGAAAGTCCCTGCAAATGATGACATTACATCAAAAAGTTATCCGGGAAGAATTAACTGTTCGCCAGACTGAAGCCTTAGTAAAGAAATATTCTGAATCTTTTAATAATAAATTAAAGATGAGTGTAGCTGCTCCTAAGCGTTCGGAACTTGCTCAAATTGAAAACGAGCTTATTTCAATCCTTGGAACTAAAGTGGTCATTAATAAAAATAAAAATGGGAAGGGTAAAATTCAAATTGAGTTTTATTCTGATAATGATTTTAACCGGATTTTTGAAATAATTTCAAATTCAGAAAAGAATTAATAAAAAGTATTTGCCCCCCAATTTTAAAACCCCCTAATTTTTCAGTCTGTCATCGTATTGAATAAGAAGTATTATACCATATTTATTGCATCTGATCGTAACCAGTATAGTCGTTCTTTTAGGATATCAAAAAATGGAATTATTGCTTCTTCGCTTTTTGGAATTTTACTTGTAGTGCTTGCTGTTTTAGGAGGGCTGCGACTAGCAAACCGGGAACCGCTAACTCGTGAATTGAAAAAAATGGAGAAAGGTAGCATTCTGTTAAGAAATATCATCGGTGATTTAAAATTCAGCATGGATGTTGACTCTTCAAATGCCTACGAACATTTTTTAACGGAATTTTACTCCTCTCATAATTTGGGATTTCCCAATTCAGCACCCGTTAAAGGGTATGTGACTCGAGGATTGCAGCATGAAAATAACCATATGGGAATTGATATTGCAGCAAAAAACCATGATGAGGTTCGTACGCCTGCAGATGGAAAAGTTGTTTTTTGCGGAAAAAGTGAAGATTTAGGAAATACAATTATAGTTAATCATCCTGGCGGATTTGTAACCCTTTATGGCCATAATGATACTATTATTGTTCAATCAGGTGATGATGTAATAAAAAATCAAATTTTATCGCTAGTTGGAGAAACTGGCAAAAGTCAAGGACCGCATTTACATTTTGAAATTTGGAAGAATAATCAGGTTGTAGATCCCCGGGAGATTATCCCGGAATATAAAGAAAAAGATGTTTCAATCAGAGAAACCAGAAAGTAAAACGAGTTCCATTCTAGGGCCAGAATTGGAAATACACGGTGACGTTAAAGTTTCTGGAAGTTTGCTAATTTATGGAAAAGTTTTTGGAAGCATCCAGTCAAATGGTGCGGTAAGAACCGCCAATGGGTCTGTAGTGAATGGAAATATATCAGCTAAAGAAGCAGCCATTGGTGGCAAAGTTGATGGTGATTTAGACGTAGAAAAAAAAGTAACTTTGGGTGATACGTCTTTTTTAACTGGAAATCTTAAAGCAGCAATATTGACAATTGAAGAAGGTGCGAAATTTGATGGTATGTGCAGTATGATGAATAAATCTCAAACCCCTGAAGCTGCTGATCCTGAGAGTTAAATAGACTAAGATATCTAAAATTATTTTTTATATGAAATGTCAAAGAAATCAAAGCATTGGTTAGCATATTCAGGCTTAGGTATTCAGATGGCTGTTACAATGCTGTTCTGCCTTTGGATTGGTATAAAAATAGAGGGTTATTTTTCAATTTCACCTCCTTTGGGTCAATTAGGGGGTCTTTTTTTTGGTATTTTTGCTTCAATATATAATTTAATTAATTCAATTAAGTAGGTGTACAGTTTTTTTAAAAAAATATTTTTTTCAACTATAGTAATAGTTTTAGTTGGCATTTTCCCATTTTTATCTTGGGCAATAGAATATTGGTTTGAACTATTATGTACTTTTTCTATTAGTCTTATTAATGCTATTGTTGGTTATTATCTTGTTATAATTTCTATAAACAAGTCTGACTCTGATTTTTATAAAACTGTTTATGGCGGTATGCTGATTAGAATGGTATTTGTATTTGGCCTATCTATCTATATGATATCGAACAATTTTGTATTAATGACCCCATTTATGTTATTTCTTTTATTTTTCTATGTTATTCATCAATGGATAGAAATTT
Organism: Fidelibacterota bacterium; assembly: GCA_030748955.1. Lineage (GTDB taxonomy): Bacteria > Fidelibacterota > Marinisomatia > SCGC-AAA003-L08 > D37C17 > D37C17. Next base: position 26,783 of record JASMKZ010000004.1, read on the forward strand.
CTGGTTGGTTAAAAGAACTTCCCAATAGTAAGGTTCAATTAAATTCTTAATGAAAATAAGATTGATATTATTATTTTATTTATTATTTGCAATTATTCTAGCAGGTAATGGTTCTTATCATAACCCTGAAGATAGTCATGGTGAACTTAAAGTAGATGGTGAATATATTATGCACCATATTCAAGATGACAAGATTTTTGAATTATTTAATCCTTTAGATTGGAATGATGGGAATCATGATCATTATTATTATACTACAAAGGTTAAACTTGACCAATCATGGAATAAAATTAACAATATTCCTATTATTAGTAATTATTTAAATTGGATGTGGGATCCTAGTACTGATCCTTTTACCCTTTTCCCATCTAATAATCAATTGATTTTTAGTAAACAATCAATTATGATGTTGCTAGCATCAGCAATAATTATTTTATTATTTATTATTGGATATAAGAAAGATCGGAAAGTCCAATCAGGTATAGGTAATTTGCTTGAAGTTTTTGTTGTGTTTATTAGGGATGAGGTTGTGTATCCGAATATGGGCGAAAAACAGGGTAGAAGATTTTTACCTCTAATTCTTACTTTCTTTTTCTTTATTGTCATGTTAAATCTCCTTGGATTGATTCCCGGAAGTGCAACAGCAACTGCCTCATTTAGTGTGACTGTATCTCTAGCACTAATTACATTCTTTACGTATATAGTTTTTGGGAATAAAGATTTTTGGAAGCATATTTTTGCTACCCCAGGAGTTCCATTTTGGTTATTGCCTATAATGATTCCTGTTGAGTTAATTGGTTTAATAACCAAACCGTTTGCATTATCCGTAAGATTACTTGCAAACATGAATGCGGGTCATATTATAATCTTAGCTTTCTTGGGTATAATTGTTAATATGCAATCTGTGTGGGTTGCAATTGGTTCTGTACCAATGGCTTTAGCGATCAATATGCTTGAAATATTTGTAGCATTTTTACAAGGCTACATTTTTTCTTTATTGTCATCTATATTTATTGGAATGGCAGTAATAGAACACGAACATCATTAATAAATAAAAAAAAGGAGTAAAATAATGGATGGTGGATTAATAGCAATAGGTGCTGGAATCGGTGCTGGTTTAGTAACAATCGGTGCTGGTCTTGGAATTGGTAAAATTACTGCAGCAGCAGCAGATGCTACAGGTCGTCAGCCTGAGGCTGCTGGTGATATTAGAACTACAGCTCTTATTATGTCAGCTCTGATTGAAGGTGTAGCCCTGTTTTGTGCAGTAACTTGTTTCTTATTATCAGGCAATGTAGGTTAAAGAATAATATTAAGGAGATAGGTATGCAAAACAGTACAAAGAATCTGTTATTCATACTATTATTAGTCTGTTTCGGATTGGCTGGTGGAGATCCAGGTGTTGCTAAACCTGGTATGGTTCAAGTTCATGGTGGGACACTATTTTGGTCAGTAATTACGTTTCTGCTTTTACTAACAGTATTGAAAAAAGTAGCGTGGGCTCCAATAATTAGTGGACTAGAAACCCGTGAAGCTGAAATAAAAGAAGCTTTAAATTCAGCTGAAAGAGCTCGAGAAGATTCAGAAAAAGCTACTCAAAACTATGAAGAGCTTGTTAATAAGGCTCGAAATGAAGCACAGAAAATTGTAGCGGAAAGCAAAACCACGGGCGAACGGGTTCGGGAAGAAATAAAGGAAACCGCAGAAAAAGAAGCTAGGGGAATACTGGATAAAGCTCAGAATCAGATTCAATCTGAGAAGGAAAAGGCAATGCAGGAGATCAAATCAGTAGTTGTAGACTTTTCTATTCAAGTTGCATCAAAAGTCATTGAAAAAAATCTGGAATCTGAAGATAACCGCCGGCTTATTAATGATACGATTGAAGAAATCGGGAAAGCCTAGTGAAACATAGTAGAGAAGCTAAAAAATATGCACAGGCGGTATTTGCTGTTGCTGATAAATCCGGTGAGCTTGCTGATACAATCCGGCGTTTGGATATTCTTCTGGATATTTATGCATCTTCAAAGGAGTTTCGCTTGTTCCTCAAGAGCAGACGGGTTTCTCATTCAGAAAAGCTGAAGATCCTCCAAAAGGTGTTTATGGATATTCTTTCTGATCTGGAATTGGATTTGCTTTATCATCTTTTTGAAGATGGGAATATTCATCTGCTTGCAGCCGTGTGTAAAAGACTTGGCTTCTTAGCCGAATTAGCCAATAAAACCCTAAAGGTATGTGTTTCTACAGCTGAAAAGATGAATTCAGAAGAATTATCAGATGTAGTAAAAAACATTGAACAAACACTGGGCAAGAAAGTGGATGCGGATGCATTGGTAGATCCCAAAATTCTTGGTGGAGTGAAATTCAGGATCGGAAATACTATTGTGGATGGTTCCATTGCCACACGCCTGCGGAAATTAGAAAATTCCCTGTATCAAGGATAAATTTAATTGGAGAAATTATGGAAATCAAAACTGAAGATATAACGTCTTTACTTAAGCAACAACTTAAAGAATTCAAGGTTGATCTGGATGTATCAGAAGTAGGTGAAGTCCTCATGGTTGGCGATGGTGTTGCTCGTGTTAGTGGGCTAGAAAATGTCATGAGTTCTGAACTTGTAGAACTTCCAAATGGTGTATTTGGAATGGCCTTAAATCTAGAAGAAGATAACGTCGGATTGGTATTATTTGGTGATAGCCGTCTAGTAAAAGAAGGCGATTTAGCAAAACGGACAGGTAAGGTTGTTGAAGTACCAGTGGGAAATGAAATGCTAGGAAGAGTGGTAAATCCACTTGGGCAGCCAGTTGATGGGAAAGGACCTATTAATGCTAAAGAATCACTTCCAGTAGAACGGAAAGCTTTAGGTGTTATGGCTCGTCAACCGGTTACCCAACCCCTGCAAACAGGAATAAAAGCAATTGATAGTATGATTCCTATTGGCAGAGGTCAGCGTGAACTTATTATTGGAGATAGACAAACTGGCAAAACAGCAATTGCAATTGATGCTATCATAAATCAAAAAAGTTCCCATGAATCAGATTCTCCTGTTTATTGTATTTATGTTGCTGTTGGGCAGAAAGCTTCAACAGTTGCCAGTATAGTTTCAGAATTAGAAGCTAATGGCGCAATGGAATATACTACTGTAGTAACATCAAATGCATCTGATGCAGCCCCACTTCAATTTATTGCACCTTACTCCGGCTGTGCCATGGGAGAGTTTTTTAGAGATAATGGGAAGCATGCACTTATTATTTATGATGATTTATCCAAACAGGCTGTTGCATATAGACAAATGTCATTGGTATTAAGGCGTCCACCAGGGCGTGAAGCATTTCCCGGTGATGTATTCTATCTTCATAGCCGTCTTTTAGAAAGAGCATCTAAACTTTCCGATTCTCTAGGTGGTGGTTCGCTTACAGCCCTTCCAATTATTGAAACTCAAGAAGGTGATGTATCAGCTTATATCCCAACGAATGTCATTTCTATTACGGATGGTCAGATTTATCTAGAAAATAATTTATTTAATTCTGGAATTCGTCCGGCTATTGATGTTGGATTGTCTGTCTCTCGTGTTGGAGGTGCAGCACAGATCAAAGCTATGAAGAAAGTTGCAGGAACACTCAGGTTGGATTTGGCACAATTCCGTGAATTAGAAGCCTTTGCAAAATTCGGGTCTGATCTGGATAAAGCTACACTTGCTCAATTAACTCGTGGTGAACGGATGGTTGAAATTTTAAAACAAAACCAGTATGTACCAATGGCAGTTGAGCATCAGGTTGTAATTATTTTTGCAGGCGGTCAAGGCATGTTAGATGATATCCCTAATGATAGAGTAGATGGATTTGAAAAGGGATTATTGGGTTATATTGATGCTAAACATAGCAAAATGCTTGCTACAATAAAATCCGCAGGAGAAATTTCAGATGAGATCAATAAGGAGCTGAGAAAGGCCATTGAAGATTATAAAAAAGGATTTTTAGGTTAAAATATGGCGAATCTAAAGGATATACGAAACCGAATAAAATCGGTTAAAAGTATCCAGCAAGTAACTAGCGCAATGAAAATGGTTGCGGCTGCTAAGATGCGTCGCGCCCAAGAGAATATGGAAAAATCTCGACCATATTCCAGTCGTTTAGCAGAATTGTTGAATATGCTCATTCCAGAAATTGACCGTAGTCTCATGCCAGAGCTGAATGTGCGTGAAGTGAAAAAAACACTCTTTGTTGTGGTGACTGCAGATCGTGGAATGGCAGGAGCATTTAATACCAATGTACTTCGTGAAGCCCATAAAGCAATTGATAAAACTGGACAGGAAAACTCTGAAATAATATGTATTGGGAAAAAGTCGGTGGGATATTTTAAAAATAGAAATTATCCTATTGTCGTAGAGTATATAGATTTTTGGAATGATTTAGGGTATTCACATGCTATGAAAATTGGTGATGAAATTATATCTCGATATATAAATGGAGACGTTGATCAGGTACAGGTTGTTTATAATCGATTCGTGAATGTAGCACGTCAGGAAATTAGAAATGAAACCTTCCTTCCAATGAGTTATGATCCCGAAGCAAAAGATTCAGATTATAATCCTGAGAGGTTATTTGAACCTTCTAAGGAATCGGTGGTGAAGACAATAATCCCTAGATATTTAAATACCCAAATGTGGCAGTTTTTGCTGGAATCTAATGCCTCAGAGCAAGCTGCAAGGATGTTGGCAATGGAAAACGCAACATCAAATGCAAATGATATGATTAAAGATTTAAAATTACAATTTAATAAAGCGCGTCAGACATCAATTACAACGGAAATGTTGGAAATTGTAAGTGGCGCAGAAGCACTCAGCTAATAGAGGAAAAATATATGTCAAAGATTGGAAAAGTTACACAAATAATGGGCGCAGTTGTAGATGTCACATTTGAAGATGGGCAGCTACCGGAAATTATGAATGCCCTTGAAATTGATCGAAATGGTGATGGTAAGCTGGTATTAGAGGTTGCCCAGCATTTAGGTGATAGTATCGTTAGAACAGTGGCAATGGATACAACCGATGGAATTACTCGTGGTGAAAAGGTAAGTGATACGGGTGATCCAATCACTGTTCCAGTTGGGCCTGAAACATTAGGACGACTATTCGATGTTTTGGGTAATACAATTGACGAAAAAGGGGCATTTAATTCTAAATCAAGACTTCCTATTCATAGAGCTGCTCCACCCCATTCAGAACTTTCAACATCAAGGGAAGTACTGGTTACAGGAATCAAAGTTGTTGACTTAATGGAGCCATATACTAAGGGTGGTAAAACGGGACTCTTTGGTGGTGCTGGTGTTGGTAAAACGGTTTTAATCCAAGAGCTTATCAGGAATATTGCAACGGAACATGGTGGATATTCAGTTTTTGCAGGTGTTGGTGAGCGAACTAGGGAAGGTAATGATCTTTATAATGAAATGACGGAATCTGGTGTAATTGATAAAACTACAATGGTATTCGGTCAGATGAATGAACCGCCTGGGGCACGGCTGAGAGTCGCACTTTCCGGATTGGCAATGGCAGAGTATTTCCGTGATGATGAAGGTAGGGATGTATTATTATTTATTGATAATATTTTCCGTTTTACTCAAGCGGGATCAGAAGTGTCTGCACTCCTTGGACGAATGCCTTCTGCTGTTGGGTATCAACCAACTCTATCCACAGAGATGGGGGACCTCCAAGAAAGAATTACATCTACTAACAAGGGCTCCATAACATCTGTACAGGCGGTATATGTGCCTGCTGATGATCTTACTGACCCCGCTCCAGCTACTGCATTTGCTCACTTAGATGCTACCTCCGTTCTGGAAAGAAAAATCGCAGAACTTGGAATTTATCCTGCTGTTGACCCGTTACTTTCCACTTCAAGAATAATGGACCCTCGTGTGATTGGAGATAGACATTATAATGTGGCTCGGGATGTTCAAGGTGTGTTGCAGAAATACAAAGATCTTCAGGATATTATTGCAATATTGGGAATGGATGAGCTTTCAGACGAAGACAAATTAACAGTGGGTAGGGCACGAAAAATGCAGAAATTCATGTCTCAACCATTTTTTGTTGCAGAACAATTTACGGGAGTGGAGGGTAGGTATGTCTCTCTTGAAGATACTATTTCTGGTTTTGAAGCGATTCTCAATGGAGATGGAGACGATTATCCCGAAAATGCATTTTCATATGTAGGTTCGTTTGATGAAGCTGGAGACAAAGTAAAGAAAATGTCCGAGGCATAAAATTGGCGAAGACTTTTCAACTTGAAATAATTACCCCAACTCAAATATTTTCTGAGGGTCAAGTGAACTATGTGAGGGCAGAATCTCCTGACGGTCAATTTGGAATAATGTCACATCATACGGCGGCTACGGTTGCTCTTGGAATTGGTGAAGTGAAAGTGGTAAAAAATGGGAAAGAATATTTTTATGCAACTACTGGTGGTTTTGCAGATATCCAACCTGAAAGTGTATTGCTTTTATTAGAGACTGCTGAATTGGTCTCAGATATTGATGTAGATCGTGCTGAAGCTGCAAAGAAAAGAGCACAAGATCGCCTAAATGATAAAAACATGGACAAAGTCCGCTCCCGTACTGCAATTGCAAAAGCTGAAAATCGTCTAAAAGTTTCCCACAGATAATAAATAATAGAAACAGAAATATAGGAATGTCAGGAATTATAGCCTGAAGTAAAATAACTTATCCCTCCTTCAAAAGAAAAAGGGTAGTCAATTGGCTACCCTTTTTCTTTTACAATATCTTTCGAATTAGGAAACAAACATTTCAAATGCGCTAGATATCATTTCTACTTTAATGGGAGTGGACCCCAACATTTCTCCATCGATATTCAGTATTTCGTCTGTCTCAGGAATGAGTGAAAATTTAGAGGTTTGGTAATATTCAACTTCCGGTTCATTGATATGAGATCCATCAAACAACTTGGGGAGAACTTGTAGTAGTCGTGTACGGCGTACACCGGAACGAATCACAATAAGGTCAATAAGGCCATCGTCCAGTTTTGCCCTGGGAGCCATTTTCATTCCTTTCCCTACATGAATGGAATTGCAGGCAATGATGAAAGTAAATTCATCTTCAATTGTTTTATCATCCATAATGAGTGTGGCAGATCTGCTCTTATGTCGAAATACTTCAACTACACTGAGAATAGTATATCTATTTGTTCCCAGCCAGCGGAAATGTTCGGCTTTATTGCCCACATCAGTTACTAAACCCCAACCAATCATATTATTTGCATATTTTACTATATGATTCACATCTACCTTGGCTGTATCCAGAGATTGTGTAGTACCTTGAATGATTGCTTTTGCTGCTTTTAGAGGATCTGTCAGACTTAAATCATGCATATAGGAATTCCCGGATCCCCCTGGAATAATTCCAATAGGAATCTTATTTCCGTCATGTCGGGATAACATGCCATTTATTATTTCATGCAGGGTTCCATCACCCCCAATTCCGATAAATCCATCATAGGCAGAAAGGTTCAGCTGATTGGCAAGTTCCTTAGCGTGACCTGCAAAAGTGGTTTCAATAATAAAAAGATCAGCTCCCGCTGCATCAAAAATTGGTTTCACCTTTTTAAGCAATAGGGGCCCCTGCTTGGTACCCCCATGGGGATTAACCGTCAATATAAACTGCATAATAAATAATGTTTTATTTTATTAATCTGAGATTAATGGGATACCGATATGATATTCCGTCATTTGCTTTGATTCCAGCAATAATAGTAATTATTACATTAAATATTCCTAGTCCAATTAAAATGGGGATGCCGATTAATACTATTATTAATATAATTGATCCTATCAAATAAATTGTCATACTTATCTGGAAATTCAGCACTTCTTTTGCTTGATCTTCCACAAAAGACATCTCCTCCTTTTTGATGAGCCATATGATTAGGGGTGCCAGAATATTTCCAAAGGGGAAAATAAACATACAAAGTGCACTGAAATGACTTAGCATTGCCCAGGTTCGTTCATCTTTTGAGGGTGTAATTTCCATCGGTGGTATTGATTCTTCAGACATGATATTCTCCAATATATATTAGTCTAATTTACTAATATATGTGTTTGATTTCCTTTAATTTCATTACCATGGTACCAACATTTGTTTTCATCTCAATTTTCACTGGCATTTTAATGTCATCATTTGAAAGCCAGAATCGTAATTCTCCATTATTTTTCAATAGAGGTACTCCATCTGAAGAAACGGGTTCCACTTTTAGGCAATCAAAGCTACCTGCAGATACATTTATGGATTCTTTTCCCGTTATATTTACACTTACTTCTCTTATTTTTTTCTCGCTTGCAGATAAAAAGTGAAAGGTGTCCCCCAAAGATAATTTCTGACTCCGTAGAAAATAAATAAAGGCTATAGGGTCATATACTGGTTCTGTGATGGTGAAATATTTTTTATTCCATATTAGTAGGCTATCTCCTGATATGTATGCTGAGTGATTGCGGTGATATTTCCCCTCTCGAATTTTCTTAACAGCTTTTAGAAGAGAAAAATCTTCTACGTTCAGCCAGGAAAGTGTTTCATCCCGGACTTCATAAAAATTATCTAAAAACGAATTGGTTTTTACGGAGGTTGAAAGCAAGTACGTGAGTTTTCCATTTAATGAATCGGATTTTAGAGAAAGTATTGCATTTCCAGCCGGGAATAATCGAAATCCTGCTGAATAGTGTAATTCTTCCCCAACAAAATTGGGCGAGATTGCCCAAATGCTTGTGATTAAAAGGAAAAGTAAATATTTTTTGTGTTTACTCATCGGTAAATATTGCTTTAATAATGGCATCGGAAGCCAGTTTTTGTTCGCGGATAAAATGAGCCATTTTTCCCTTATATTTTTCCAACTTATCTGGATTACTAAGAAGGGTGAGAAATTGAACGAAATCTTCTGAATTATTGATTATAGATGCTAGTTCATCTTCAACTAAAGAAACTGCCATATCCACAATTTGATAATTGGGACCAAAACTCACAACATTTTTATAAACAGCAGGTTCCATAACAGAATGGACTCCTGCTCCAAATCCTGCACCCACATAAGCTAAATCTGAATATTTATATAGATTCGCCAAAATACCAATTTTATTAATAATCACCACCTGAGATTCTTTTAATTTTTCCTTTTCAGAGTAATATACCCATGACAGCCCTAGCTCAGATAATTTATTTTCAATAATGTTTAATTCTGATGTATTAATTTCGTGGGGGACAATAATTATTCGGTGGTCTTTTTGCTCAAGGGATTGGTTGCCATTAGGATAGTATTCTTTGAATCCTTCAAAAATTACAGGAAAGTCTGATGGAATAATACTGCCTAAAATAAGGGTATGGGATGAGGCAAAACATTCCGGAAGCAGAGGGGAATTATTTTCAGATTTTAATTCAAGGAGTCTGTCTAATCGGCTATCACCTGTGACCAATATCTTTTTTTGTGAGACAAGATTGAGCAGATTGGACTGCAACCTTTCAGATCCAGTGAGTATGAGGTTGAAATTATCAAATATCTGTTTTAGGAAAAACATCATAAATCTAGAATTATAATGACGTTCTCGGTATAGATTTGCATTTATCAGAATTGTATTTATACCCAATTGCTTTGCAATAAAGAGGTGGGTTGGCCAGATATCATTTCTGGTAATGATATAATGATGGATATCAAATTTTCGAAAAAATAAAAGTGCAGACCAAGGAAAATCAAAGGGATGATAGCATACGGCGTCTGCCAAAGGGGTATTTTTTTCAATGTTGAAAATTGTGGGTGAGAAAAAAGTAAGTAGAATAAAATAACGGGATCGATTTACTTTTTTAAGAATAGGCTTTAATTGCTCGAACTCACCAGCAGATGCGGCATGGAAAAGTACAACCTGTTTCCCCACTCCTTTCTCCTTTTTCCTTTCTCCTGCCAGATGCCAAGTAGATTTTTGATTCGCCCAATGATGGCGTAATTTAGGAGTGAAGATGGCAAAAACTGGAAGAAGTATCCACAGTATCGGTGACAGTAGCCAATAAAGGGGAATTATAAACACAGGTATTATTGAGCGTTCAGGATAATATCCGCAAATTCCCGAAAAGCACCATTTCCTCCATGGCGAGTTGTTATATAATCGGGTGTAAATTGATCAATAATTGGGCTGTTTCCAGCAAGTGCCGAAAATCCGACTCCCTTTAACACCTCTAAATCATTTAGGTCGTCCCCTATGAATGCAACTTCATCCATGGAAATTTCATATTTTTTTGTTAGATAAGTAAGGCGTTTCAGTTTTTCATGCTCATTTACATACACTTCATCTATGTTTAATTTTTCAGCTCGCGCAATAACTATATCAGAATTTTCTCCAGTTAAAATAGCAACGATAATCCCCCTTTTTTTCAGCATAGCAGTTGCCATTCCATCATAGGTAGAGAATGCTTTCATCCATTCACCTTCGGGCGTAACATACATTCGAGCATCTGTCCAAACTCCATCGATATCTGTGCCAACCAATTTCACTTTTTTTGCCTTAGCTATTAAATCAGCCACTGAATATTTTCCTTATTAATTAAACCAGTTTTCCTTCATTTCTTTAAAATAACTCCCGTTTCAACAGATAGAATGTGCGGAAGATGTACAGCGATTTGTCTCCAGCTATTCCCTTCATTGTCACTCATCCAGAGAGAGCCGGATGTTGTACCAAAGTATACACCGGCATCATTCATATTATCTGTCGTTAATCCTCGCCGTAGAACTGTAAACCAGGCATTTCGCATGGGCAGACCAATATCTTGCCGAAACCAATTGTTGCCACCATCATTTGAGCAGTAAAGTGCTGGTTGACCCTCAGGGCTTACTCGAGACCAGGCTTCATTGCCATCAATAGGGAATACCCAGAGGGTGTTTGGATCTGCAGGATGTACAGCAATTGGGAATCCAATATCTCCAATATCTGCAGGCATATTATCACCAATTCTGACCCATTTTTTATTGGGGCGGTCAATACGATAAATACCACAATGATTTTGTTGATATAATCGTCCAGGTTCAAAAGGGTGAAAAATTAAAGAGTGGGGGTCATGTCCGAATTTCGGTGATCCCTTCAGATAGTCGGCTTTTAGTCCGCCATTTAATGGTTCCCATGTTTTTCCTTGATCCTCAGATTCAAAAATTCCACCGTATGACATCCCAATATACATATGGTTTTTATTCATTGGATCTATTAAAATGGAATGCAACTTAGGAATTTTTGGATATCCATCCGGACTGTTAGCTGTCCATTTTCTCCAATGTGGGTTACTGTTAAACCCTGCCACGGAGTTCCAGGTGTCACCTTCATCTTCTGACCTGAATAACCCCTGAGGTGAAGTACCGGCATACCATACCTTACCCTCATTATCATGCCCAGGAGCAAGATAATAGATATGATCTACTTTCCGTTTAAGTTTGTCCTTTGGAAATGCCGGTGGTTTTGTAGCTGGATTCCAAGTCTTACCAAAATCTTTTGACCGAAAAATGGTCGCCTCTGATTGGCGGGATTGAACCGATGCCAAGAGGGTTTTGTTATCTCGATGATCCAAAACCAAATGATGCACAATTGATCCTAAAAAATGAGGACCATTTACATCCCAATGGCGTCTATCACTGTCAGAGTAATACAGAAATGCACCTTTTTCAGTGGCAACAAGAAGTATCAGTTCAGATATTTCATCCCGTACAAAGACTATTGCTTGTTTTTCTTCCGCCATTACCATGGATTTACTCCCAAATTAATCTATGAATATAAAAACAACCTAATGGAAGGAAAAAGAGATATGGAAAGGAAAAATGAGAAAGGAGATAGCTATGCATAATTGTGAAATCAAAATTCTACTTTGAAATTGGACGAATGCTTTAAATATTAATAGTACTCCCGCAAATTGAAGAGCATTCTTAATTCTAAAATCTTATATCTTCAACAAATTACCCCAGCGACCGTCTATAATACTCAAAAGGGGTTTTTAGTCCATACCAATGAGGAAAAACTTTTACAATTTCAGTCTTTCCAGGAAATCGTTTAGATATTCCCTGCTCAACGTGACCTGTTATATAATTATACTTCTGTTTTTTTGCCCAGTTTATATAAATCCGTTTTAAGGTTTTACCATATCCGCCTTTTCCTCTGTACTTACTACTGACAACAAATGCATAGGTGTAAAGTGTATCCTTCTTTCCTAAATTAACATCAAAATGTGACCAGCTTTCCTGTTTAAAATATTCCAGAGGTACGCCAATAATATAGCCAATTATTTCACTCTTTAATCGTGCAATGAATGGTAGCGTCTCCGAATTGAAATATTTTGGGATATTGGTTTTTGTGAGCAGAGCTTGAGAACCAAACCTATCAGCCATGCAATGGGAAATATCTATTAGTCCGGGGATATCATCTTTTCCTACTTTTTTAACCAATTCTATCCGAAAGTTGAATGCGCTTGCAGCAATCACTTTAACTTCCGATTTTTCATCCATTTTTAGTAAAAGTTGTTCCATGGGGGAAAAGTAATTTAGATGGTGAATTGATTTAATACAAACTGCAAATTCATAGTTATCAGCATTTTTTATTCATGTGGAAACACCTTTATATTTAATGCTATGGCAATATCCTTTACTCAACGATTAGAAACTGTCTGCAGAGATAAAAATAACTCACTTTGCATTGGACTAGACATTGATCCGGACAAATTTCCATTTAAACTTGATACTTCACTTTCAGGTATGGAATCCTTTGGCAAAGATATCATTGATGGTACCATAGCTTTTTGTCCGGTGTATAAACCTAATTTTGCTTTTTTTGAACGATTCGGTTCACAAGGGTTTGCATTGCTGGAAAGGTTGGTAGCTCATATTAATGGAAGAGCCATTGTTATTGCCGATGCTAAGCGAGGTGATATTGGAAATACATCTCGTCAATATGCATCTGCAATTCTAGATGGAATGGGATGTGACGCCATAACTATTTCCCCTTATATGGGAAGAGATGCAATAAAACCATTTATTGAAAATACTGCAAAGGGGGTTTTTATATTGGCAGTAACTTCAAATTCCAGTGCCAGTGAAATTCAAGAGCATGAGAATCAATCAAACCCTTTGTATAAAAAGGTAATTCAAATTGCTATGGAATTAAATACGAATGAAAATATTGGTTTGGTTGTTGGGGCAACAAAAACCGAAGTGATGCAAGAGGCAAGGGAATTGTCAAATGGAATGCCTTGGCTTATTCCCGGTGTTGGAACTCAAGGAGGTGATTTGGAGACTGCGTTAAAAATTGCACATAAAAATGGAATAGGTATTATCAATGTATCACGGGGAATTTTGTATGCCGGCGATGGCAGCCTCAATGATGTTGTTCAATCCGCAAAAAATTATACTGAAAAAATACGGAGTATGGTATGGAACCCAATAAGTTGCTGACTCTATTACAAGAAACGGGCGCTATGTTGGATGGCCATTTTCTGTTAACGTCAGGCAGGCATAGTAATGTGTATATAGAAAAATTTCGGGTTCTGGAACATCCTCGTGCACTGGATGATGTCTGCAGAGCAATGGCAGAAACCGTAGAGAATCAAAATGTAGAATTGGTTCTTGGAGCCGCCATTGGAGGGATTCTTATTGCCGGAGGAGTAGGTAGGCATTTGGGTGTTAAACATATTTTTTCAGAGCGGGTGGATGGTAAAATGGAACTTCGTCGTGGATTCTCCATTATAAAAGGACAGAGGATAATCATCGTGGAGGACATTATTACCACAGGGGGGTCAGTTTTTGAACTGATTCAATTGGTGAAGGACTACGAAGCAGAAATTATTCATGTAGTGAATTTAGTGGATCGCAGTTCAGGGGGAGTCAATTTTGAAGTTCCCGCAACTGCCCTTCTAACGATACCTTCTGAAAGTTGGGAACCTGAAGATTGTCCACTATGTCAACAAGGGATAGCCATCACCCAAAGAGGGCGAACAGGCAAAAAAATGGAAACAGTATGAAAAAAATAATACTAATTATTATTGTGGGATTTTTAGTGGGTGAAGCCAATTCTGATTCCCTGAAGATGGATGGTGAAAAACCGAAAATTCCTGTTGGTTTTGATCTATCTAAGGGATTTAATATCCCAGGAATCATTCCGAAGAATCTTAATTCTGGAACGAGAACTTTTCTATTTCCTCATGAGATTCAAGTCATAAAAGAGACTGCAAAAAATTTTAATCCGGAACCTGTTACTGAAGATGACATTGTCATTATGGAAACAAACCGTGGCACAATGAAATTAAAGCTTTTTCCAAATGCTGCACCGAATCATTGTAAAAATTTTAAAAAGCTAGCAAACAGCGGGTTTTATGATAAAACAAAATTTCATAGAATTATTCCTGGTTTTATGATTCAGGGGGGTGACATCAATTCTCGAGATAATGATGGGAAAAATGATGGTCACGGTGGACCCGGGTGGACGATAGATGCAGAGTTTAATGACATACCTCATAAACGGGGTATATTGTCCATGGCTCGATCTTCAGACCCTAATTCCGCTGGAAGTCAATTTTTTATCTGTGTTGCAGATGCACCGCACCTTAATGGAAAATATACTGTTTTTGGAGAAGTAATCGATAAAGTACATATAGTTGATCATATTGTCAATACACCAACCGAAAATAGTCAGGCTATCATGATGAGTAAAGAAAGTATTCCTGATGGAGAGGATCCAGATGATTGGATCACCTTAAAAGATCCCAAAACGAAAAGGAAATTATATTCAAAAATTCCTAAAAATATGAGAAAAACTGATTATGAATATGATATGAGAAATAAAATTAAATCTGATAAACCAGCAATTCAAGTTATTATTGAAAAAGTAAGAGTGGTAAATAGTACAACGGAAAATAAAGAAACAGGACCTGTTACAGAATAATGTCTTCCAAAACAATTAAAATTGGACTAGTTCGTAAATTAATGTTAATAGGTTTCTTTTTAGGGACTTTTATAAACGGGCAGAACGATTTTGAAAATGCTGTTAAATACAGCCTGAATTTAGATAGAGATGAGGTTCACAGCGGGGAAGTAGTAACACTTTCTGCAAAGCTAAAAATAGCAAAAGATTTCTATGTTTATTCTACCCATCCGGAGAAAAGTTTAAGCCCGTCATATATTGAATGGGAAGACAGCAGTTTTTTCAGTAATGTGGGAATTTTGCAAGAGCCTTCCTCAAAAACCAAATACGACCCCATGTTTAAAATGGATATAGGGTATCATACTTCTCAAGTGCAGTTTAGACAGGATTTAAAAATAAATGAAGATGTTAAACCCGGTCTCTACCCATTAAACGGCACCTTTGTTTATCAGGCCTGTGACCCAACAAAATGCATCCCTCATTGGGATGACTTCACAGTGAGACTAACGGTTATGAAAGGGGAGGCTGATACAAAATATATTACCTCAGTTCAATCTGAATTCGAAAATATTGAAGGAAAAACGGATGCAGAATCAATTACAAATGATGAGTTAGATTCTATTATTCAAGAAGGGTTGTTCTCATTTATTCTGTTTGCATTAAGTATGGGATTCTTGGCCTTGCTCACGCCCTGTGTATTTCCTATGATTCCTATAACCGTGTCATTTTTTACAAAAGCAGGTGAAAAGGAAGACTCCTCGCCATTATTTTCAGCTCTGGTTTATACTATTGGCATAATTGTTATATTCACCAGCTTAGGATTGATTCTGGCCCTCACATTGGGAGCTGCAGGTGCAAATCAGCTGGCATCCAATCCCTGGGTAAATATATTTATAGCGGCTTTATTTATTTACTTTGCCTTCAGCCTGTTTGGCCATTATGAAATTCAACTGCCATCTGCAATTCGTCAATTCAGCAGCCAGCAGGAGCAAAAAGGAGGTGTTCTTGGAATTCTATTTATGGCACTTACTTTTACGCTCACATCTTTTACCTGTACTGTCCAATTTGTGGGTCTGTTACTAGTAGCTGCCAGCCAGGGAGATTATTTATGGCCGATTTTGGGCATGGTCGTATTTTCCACCGCATTTGCATTTCCGTTCTTTTTTCTGGCACTGTTCCCCCAATATCTTGCCAAATTGCCTAAGTCGGGAGGGTGGCTGAATTCTGTAAAAGTAACCATGGGATTTTTGGAACTGGGTGCTGCCATGAAGTTTATTAGTAATGCAGACCTGGTATGGCAGTGGGGGATATTTACAAAGCAGGTGGTTTTAGCTGTTTGGGTTATCATTTCAATCATGATGGGTTTCTATCTTCTTGGTAAAATTAAGCTGCCACACGATTCAGATATTTCATTTGTTGGTGTTCCAAGATTGGTGCTTAGTATTGTATTTATGAGTTTTGGGCTATATTTGACAGGGGGTCTTTTTGGACAACCCTTACATGGACTAATTGATTCATACCTCCCGCCAGTTATAGATGCCAGTCGTCAAAATATTTTGTCAGAATCTGGGGAAAAACATATAGTCTGGCTAGACAATCTCCCCGAAGCTTTAGAAGTTGCAAAGGTTGAGAAAAAACCAGTTTTCATTGATTTTACCGGATATACCTGTACTAATTGCCGTTGGATGGAAACCAATGTTTTTGAAGAACCAGAGGTTCAAAAATTGTTTAATGAATTTGTTATGCTAAGGCTTTATACTGATGGTGGAGAAAATTATCGTGAAAATCAAAAAATGGAAATCTCCCGATTTGGTACTGCGGCCCTTCCATTTTATGTGGTGTTAAGCCCGGATGACGAAGAGATATCTCGATTTCCGGGTATGGATCCGGATGCAAGTAAATTTGTAGACTTTCTTGAAAAGTCACTTAATTGAATAAATTTGAAAGGTAATTCGTTTGAAAAATAAATTGATAAAATTCGTTATAGTTGGATTCATAGGTGCTCTGGGATATTTTCTACTATTCTCTCAAGAGATTAAGTTTAGTTCATCTCAAAAGGAAGCTTTAAACAAAGTGCTGGATGATATTAATAAAGCCCCGGATTTTACGCTTAAGGCTATGAATGACAGTGTGTATACTCTCAGCAAATTAAATGGGAAAGTGGTTCTTATTAATTTCTGGGCAACCTGGTGTGGCCCCTGTAGAATGGAAATTCCAGAGTTTAATGAAATGCATAAAAATTATCATGAAAAAGGCTTAGAAATTCTGGGAATATCTGTTTCTGATAATAAAAAGCAGCTTAATAATTTTGCAAAATCATTTACTGTTGACTATCCTCTCCTTTATGGAGGTACACGGGAAATGAATAAAATTATGAGAGATTATGGTGGTGTGAATGCAGTTCCATCCTCATTTTTAGTGGGTAAAGATGGAATCATTGTGTGGTCCTACCCTGGTGCAATCTTGAAAAATTATGATCCCCAAACATTTGCCGCATTGGTATATGAAATTGAAAAAGAGCTGAAAAAAGGGGAAGTTAGAAATCCTGTAGATGAATAGTGATTCGTATTGAGAGTTATTGTCCCCATAATATTTCTGCTTTTATTTTCTTGTTCAAATCACCCTGAACCTGGGTGGATCTCCAATCAACCACATGCTGAGAACTATTGGTTCGGTATAGGCAGTGTCGAAAAACCATATTATGGAAGTGATATTCGTGAGGAAGCCCGTAGTAAGGCGCTGAATGAAATTGCATCTCAAATTTCTGTAGATGTGTCTGCCTCATTTGAAAAGGTGATCACAGAGCATAATCTTTCTCTGGATGAGTTTGCAAAATCTATTGTCCAAACACGGGTTGATAATAATCTCCCTAATATTGAAATAGTAGACTCTTATGAGAGTGAAAGCCGGTATTACCTGTTAGCAAAGCTTTCCCAAAGCATCTATTATGAAACCATTGAAAAAAAGCGCCGCAATGCAGTAAAAACCGCGTTAGGGCTTTTGGATAAAGCAGAGTCTGAATTTAATATTCAAGCCTTCAGTTTTTTAAGTGAGGCCATGAATGAAATTGCCCCGTATATGGATGTCCATATTCAGGAAGAATATCCGGTGGGATCGGGCAAAATAGTCAACCTGTACAGCTATATCAAAGTACTGGCCAATACTTCTATCAATCGCTTTCGTTTAGTGCCGAATCAGGAGACTGTAGAAATGAAACTAGGTTTCAGCCGGGATATTCAATTAGGAATTAAGATAGTGGATGATAGCAGCGCTCCAATAGAAAATGTACCTGTGAATTGCTATATAGATGAAAATGAAAAAGATTCATTTGCACTATCAGATGCTGACGGACAGTGTATTTTCCCTGTTCCATCGATAACGGATGATAAACCAATTCAGTATGTTAACTTTGAAGTGAATATGGATGAAATGATTGAAAGCACCCAATTGTTTGGTGTTTTACCCCAGATACAGGCTCAGTCAATCTTGAAAGTTATCCCCCCACAAATTTTCATCCAGATTTCAGAAAATAATCTGGGGGAAGCAACAGCCAACCCCTATATCCAGCCGGTGATTATGGAATTTTTCTCTCAGCATTTTTCAGCCAATTTTGTAGATAATAATGATGCCGATTTAATCATCATCGGAACGGTTAATACCCGCTCTAATTCAGACACAGCAAATGATTTTGGGATATACCAGGTGTTTGGAGATGTTACTATTACTATTTCGAATGGAGAAACAGGAGAGGAGATTCTTAAGAAGTCTTTTAATAAAGTCCAGGGAAGTGATTTTCAATCCAACACTGAAGCTGCCAACCAGTCATTAAAAAAAATGTCTGAGAAAATAACGGAAGATTTTTTGCCGGGAATAATTGAATTAATTAAGGGAAAATAATGAATAAAAGACTCCCAAGGCTAATAAAAGCAATCTATCAGGCAATGGTGATTTTACTTTTTACAGTGTCTATTTCACAGGAAATAGAACCTGAAATTACTATGGAACGGAAGAAACTGATTATTTTAACAGGTGAAGAGAAGGATAAGGATATTACCGAAAAAATTTACCAGATTGCCAGTAGCACTGCCACCCAGTTAAATCGATATAACGTTATTGACCGAAACCAACTTGATCGAATTCTGAAAGAGCAGAAGCTTCAGCATTCTGGTGTGGTTGATCAGGATCAGGCCATTGAAATTGGCAAGGTGGCAGCTGCCAATCAGGCACTATTAATTCAAGTTCACAACTTTGGTCAGAAGGGTGTCCCTACAGAAAAACAGAAGGAAAAAGAAGAAGAGGAAGAACCGAAAACAGGCCTATTTGGGTGGGTGGTAAAAGAGGTTGTGAAGGCTGAGATTGATAAAGAGATGGAGGATGTGGAACGCTACCCCAACAATATACAAACTATTATAGATGGTGAGATGAGGTTAATTAATATAGAAACCAGCCAATCCATGGCATCATTCAATTTTCATGCTGATTACACTGGTGGTGTTAAAGCCAAATCGTTAAGTCAGGCACTAAAGCAAATAAAAAATCAGGTAAATATAAATCTTAAGAATCTATATCAGTTAAGCAGTGAAGTTCTAGAAGTACAGGGCAATGATGTGACATTGTTCCTAGGCAAAAATATGGGCGTAAATGCTGGGACAATTTTTGAAATTATCAGTAGAGATGAAAAGAAAATTGTAAGAGATAGAGAGATAATTGTTCCAGGGGAAAGTATCGGATTAGTAGAAGTAAAATCTGTAAGTATTGATGCCAGTAAGGGACGAATACTTCGTAAATGGGATACAATTGAACCTGGCTATCAAGCCCATGAGATTACAGACAAAATTTATACTGGTGGAATTAGCGGAATTTATGGGAGTATCCCCTCTAATTTCAGACTGCGTTTAATTGGCAATATAAACCCATTCAAGCGTTCTGGTGGAGCAGTTTATGGAGATATTGGGGTGGTAAAAGATAGCAGGGATAAATATGATCTACAATTTGGTTTTGGTTTTGATCTTAATTACCGATTAATTAGGACTTCGCCATTTTCTATGGGTATAATATTGAGTCTTCCCTTTGATTTTCATATGCGATTAGATGATGGAGATATTTGTAATGAAGTACATAGTGTTATATTGCCAGTATTTAGTCCACGAGTAGGTATGCAAACTGAAATAATGTTAAATTCAAAAACAGATATAGTGATTCGGGGAGAATACGTTTTATCCAGTATAGAGGGAAAATGGTTCTATACTACAACCAGTGAGGATAGTGATGAATCTAAAAGTTATGCTGCAACCTGGGATAACCGGGGTACTCCCAAAATTGATTACCAACGTTGGGTTCTGAGTGTGGGTATCCGTAGTACTTTTTTTTCAAGTTTTACCTTTGAATAGCCGTAGTTTTCCAATTTAGTATTTCTCTCGTATTTCATCCATAATCCGCCGTTCTTTTTTGGTTGGGCGTCCCTGTCCTTTTTCACGGGTTTGTAGGGGTTGTTTGTGGGAGGATCTCAATTTAGCCCGTTCATCATCGGAAGTTAAGTCTTCAACAAAATCAATAATGAGTTTGGCTCCCATTCGCTTTTCTGCAATTTTGAGAACTTTATACATATATTTTATAACTCCTTTTCGTACTACAAGGGTTTCTCCTGGTTTAATTTTTCGGGATGCTTTAACAGCAGTACCGTCAATTTTCACCTTCCCTCCTGCACATGCTTCCGTTGCCTGTGCCCGGGTTTTAAATATCCTTACTGCCCAGAGCCACTTATCTATACGAGTATTGTGTTTTTCCGCCATAAAAAGATGTAAATTTCACTTCAGTTAAATAACGGATTTTATGCGAAAACAACCAAAGAAAAAAAATCAAAATATCTACCAAATATTTGGACTGAATGGCACCTTAAATATTCTCGAGTATAAAAAGAAGAAAATAATTCGGGTGGATATTATGCAGGGTAGTGTGGCTGAAAGAAAACAGGTTGTAAATACATTGATAAAGACAAAAACATTCCCCGTTCACCGATTGACTAAAGATATATTTTTAAAAAAATATAGCGGCAAACGTACCCAGGGCATTGTGGTCACCTTTGAGGAAAATATAATCCAGAATTTACCTTCGTTTGATAAATCTTCAGAATATGAATGCCTGTTGGTAATAGATAATTTAGAAGATCCACAAAATTTAGGGCAGATCATCCGAACGGCAGAATGTGCCAATATTACTGGGCTTCTACTCCCTGAACACCAATCAGTACAATTAACAGATTCAGTGCTTCAGGTTAGTCAGGGCGCATTTATTCATTTACCTATTTACCGTTGTGGAAACCTGCATCAGCAATTGCGCACATTGAAAAAAGAAGGTTTCTGGATAATTGGCGTAGAGAACAGCGTAAAAGCCATGCAATGGCATGAGCTGGACTATAAACGAAAACTGGTTTTGGTAATGGGCAGTGAAGGCAAGGGAATCCGCCCAGTGATTGTGAAAGCCTGTGATGAGCTTATCACCATACCTATGCATGGGAAGCTTAATTCTCTCAATGTATCTTCAGCAACATCGGCCATACTTTTTGAAAGGCAACGGCAGTTATCGCTATAATAATTATTTTATCAGCATCAGCTTCTGGCTCCTGAGATTATAGTCAATCTGTTACAAACTAATACAAAGTTAAATTAATTATTCCATAGTTATTATTCATTAATTTACCCTGCTCATCAAGGGCGATTAAAAGTACATGATAGAATTAACCTTAGGTATTTTACTTTTCATATTAATTGGGATGGGGCTAGTGGAATCTCATTTCCATCGTTTGTCATTAGCTCAGTTGCCAATTCGGATACATGTGAACGGGTCGAGGGGAAAATCCTCAGTTGCCCGACTCATTGCGGCAGGGCTTCGAGCTGGCGGACTTAAAACGTTAGCAAAAACCACGGGTACAGCTCCCCGAATTATTGATGAGAATGGGAAAGATAGAATTATCCACCGACTGCGAGATGCATCCATTGGAGAACAGGTACGGCTCCTGCGAAATTTTGCGAAGAAAAAACCGGACGCGGTTGTGCTGGAATGTATGGCAGTGAATCCACAGTATCAATGGGTTTCTGAACAGAAAATGATACAGTCTACAGTGAGCGTTATAACCAATGTTCGCCCTGATCATTTAGATGAAATGGGATCAACTCTTACAGATAATGCCATGAGCCTGTCAAATACTATTCCTTTTAATGGAAAACTGGTAACATCGGAAAAAGAAATGGGCAGTGTGTTGGAACAGGTGTCAGAAAAACGAAATACAAAATTCAATATAGTGGCAGGTGATGAAGTGACCCCTGAATATTTGAGAAGATTTCCGTACCTTGAACATAAAGATAATGTGGCATTGGCATTGAAAGTTTGTGAGCTCGGCGGTGTGGAAAAAGAGATTGCATTAGAGGGTATGGTTCATACATCACCCGATCCTGGTGCCACCATAATTTGGGAATTGGATTGTAATGGTACCCCAAATTATTTTGTTAATGTATTTGCTGCCAATGACCCTACCTCTACTCTGGATATTTGGCATCAGCTTCAGGCAAAGATCATAGATTCTCCCACCTGTATTTTTCTCAATACCCGGGATGACCGACGTTACCGAACCAATCAATTACTCAGCCTGATTTATACCCAAATAAAACCAGATGCCCTCATAATAAGAGGTGAAAAATTGGGATCTAAATTTCATGATTATCAACAGGATAATCCTCATATAAAATCGGTTCAATTACCTTATAAAATTGGAATAAAAGAAATAGTGGCGGAATTTTCTAAATTTGAAAATTATTACATTGTAGGAATTGGAAATATGGTAGGATGGGGTGAAAAATTTGTCCAGGATTTAAAAAAGTATAGAGCATGATTAGCGAACCTGGAATATATATTGGCATTGGAATGGTGCTGAGTTTATTTCTCACTGAAACATTAGGGGTCACCGCTGGCGGCATAATTGTTCCCGGATATATTGCTATGAATCTTGAAAACCCTGAACGGTTAGTAATCACCTTTGGGGTTAGCATTATCACCTTTCTTTTCATTAAATTGCTCAGTCAGTATATTATGGTATATGGAAAAAGGAGATTGGTGCTGGCATTACTGATTGGTTTTCTGTTGGGCTATCTCTCACGGTTAGAGAATATGATTACTGCAGGTGTGGGCACTACCGAATTCATGGTTATCGGGAATATTATTCCCGGACTCATAGCCAATTGGATGGATAGGCAAGGGGCATTGCGAACCATTAGTACCGTACTCATAACAGCAGGAATTACAAAATTATGCATTATGACAATAAGCATGTTGCAGATTTTAAACATTAATTAAATGTTCAGACCTCAAATTCAAAAGACGCGTATTTTATTTTCCTTGGCCATACTCGTTATGGTTATGGTGTACTGGGCGGTAAATTCCTATGAGCAGCATGAAACCTACGGTTTTGATTTAAAGACAAAATCTGTAGAAATTATGGAAAATGCCATAAACTCATTAAGGGAAGAATTTATTGTCAGGGGGATTAATAATGGGGAGGATTCTCTTTCTTTCGGCTCATTTTTATTAGGTCCACAAAATAGCATCATTCAAACCACAAAGGGTTCAAAAGTTTCAAAACTTTCAACTCTAAACCCCAATTTTGCCGCTATGATAATGGAGATGCTTATTGAATTGGAATTAGATTCATCTAGTAAAGTAGCCGTTTCATATACGGGATCGTATCCCGGGGCTAATATTGCGGTTTTGTCAGCTCTTGAGGTCATGAATTTGGAGGCTTCTATCATTTCCAGCTGCGGATCATCAGAATGGGGAGCCACCTATCCTGAAATGACATGGCTGGAAATGGAAAACCATTTAAATGAAATGAATCATGTTTCTAATAAAAGTAAATTAGGTTCAATAGGGGGCGGTTTTGATTTGGGAAGCCAATTGAAGCAGGAAGGTAGAAAAGTATGTGAGACAGCAATTTATTCCAATAAAATGAAACCGCTTCATGAAAAAGACCCCGAAAAGAATGTGAAAAAACGGATGCAGTATTATTATCAAAATAGTGAATCAGGAGTTATTGATCTTTTCATAAATGTAGGAGGGGGTATTTATACTACAGGAGATAGCCTCAAAAGAAATAGTCTTCAGGTGGGGATTATTTATCCGGGAGATATCAATTTAGATATAAATCAAACAGTTCTTGAAAGGTTTTTAGATCTAGAAATTCCTGTGATCAATATTAATCATATTGAAAAATTATCAGAGTGGTATGAATTACCATATCCTCCCAATAATAAAAACAAAATTAAAACGGGAAGCCTGTTTTATTCCCATAAAAAATATAATTTAAAAGTTATTCTGACAGCCTTTATAATTGCTACAGGAACTGTGTTATTCGTAGGTATTGTCAGTCATCGTGAAATTAAAAAAAGGATGCATTCAAGTGAGCCAGAATCGATTTTATAGAATTACAATCCTCATTTTCTCCCTTCTTTTTCTGAATATAGTTATTCTTCAGGCAGGGGTTCATGCTCCAAAAGGAGAAGAGAATAAAATCAAGTTGAAAATTAAAGGGAAAGAACGAACCTACTATGAACTTGATAAAAACGGCCTCAATTATAAAGGCGTGGGAAAGAAGTTTGAAGTGGGAGATTCAATCCGAATTGGTATTTATTCTCGATCTATAAAGGCCCAAACGGGGAAGAAAATCCGTAATTATGGATTTACAGTCCAAATTGATAATGGTAAACCTCAGAAATTAAAGTATAATAAATCTGGGAGCAATGTCACCAGCGCTGATCGTCCTGGGTGGAATTACACTCAGTCTGGAGTTTGGTTTATGTATTTGCCAGTAAAAGAAAAGGGGTATAAAATCAAGGTGGAGCCCTTAAAAGGAAACCCAGTAGTATATGTACGAGTTTCCAGCAAGACATTAAAAAAGCAGGGGGAATTTGGCGATGTACTTAAGACAGTCAACCGACAAGACCGCTGGAGAATTGAAACTCATAATGAAGAAAAGATTAAGACAAAACTTTGGTATCCATTGAAAAAGGAGAAGCAGCTTCAATATGAAATTAATGGCCCCTCATCTGTCAAAGTATTTACACGAGTTGAATTTGATAATGGTAATCCAAAAGATGATTATTACATGCGAATCAGGGAAGATGGCTACGATTTAGGCACCTATTATTTTAATACTGAGAAATCGGAGGTATCTTCTGTTTCTAAGACTGGAAAAACAGTTGGCAAATGGCGATCAGTATGGCTGAATATACCCAAAGGGAAACATTATTATACATTCACGCTTCCCAATATTGAGGATAATCTTGAAAAAACGGTTTATATCCGATTAAAGGAATGGCAGGAAGAACAATAAAATATAGTTGGCTTTTGTTAATGGGCTCTCTACTGTTTTCTCAAAGTATGATAAACAGATTGAGGGTTCCAATTCAAATTAGAACTGCTATTGGGTTTGGATATGAGAGTAATTATCTCAGATTTTCTAAGGAGGAAATAAGCTGTCAGTTGCCGGGGGAATGCCCTAATTTAATTGAGCAGGGGATTATATCTACATTAGATAGTCCTATCATTAAACCCATGTTAAAACTAAAATATAGTCCTGTAATTAAGGATGGGATAACCACAAATGTTGTGGCATCTGTTTATTATAGCCACTTTACACATGCAATGCAGAAATCCTATTTTATAACCAATTTTTCTCTTGAATTTAAATTACGTTCATATTCATGGGTGAAATTAGGTCATAGATATTTACCAGGATATTATCTTAGAAATTATATTGACAGAGATATGGAACCAGGTAAATGGAGAGAATATAGCTATGGAGATTCATTTGTAGATGCAAATGACATTTTCTTTTCGAATTGCAGTTTTATAAGTCAAAAATATTTTATTAGTTATTCATTTCCTCTTCAATGGATAAAGAGAACGGGAGTAAAATTATATTCTGATTTTACGCAGGAATATTATAGAAATACAGCAAATGATGGGGATCCGTTTACAGAGTTCGATATAGATAAGTATATGGTTCAAATTGAAATAAATCATCGAATGAAAAAGAAACATCGAATCAAATTAGCTGTTTCTACTGGATTTGCAGATAATATCACCTATGATGACAACCTCCAAAATACACTGATTGATCGCTCATATGTGTTTGATAAAATCAGAGGAGAGATTGTAACTAACCATAGGAGATTAAAAAAAATCAACCACACTGGATTTTCTATCCAATTAGAACAGAGGTTATATGATAAAATCTATCATCCATACCAGCTTCGTGAAGATGAATTTAAATATTATTTAGATGGCCGAGCAAAAATGTGGGTGGGTTGGGATATTATGGATGATATTGGTTTTAAAACCTATTACCAATTCCGCTGGAGAAATGCATACACTCCACATTATAGTTATGTTGAATGGGTGGAAGATGTTAAGAGTTACAGTAAACATGAAATCTGGTTGGAGTTTTCGTATAAATTTATAACAGATATTTTATATTAGAGGTGTAAATGAAAAATAAGTTACTAATTATAGTAGGTGTATTAATATGCATAAATAGTTGTAGAATGCCGGCAGATCCTTTAGGAGAGATAAAAATTATTAAACGGTTGGATACTATTAATACAGGTGGAAATTGTCTGGATCTTGATGTGGATTCTGGTGATGATATTTTGGTGGCTGCAGCTAATTATAATGGTTATTTTGTTTATAAAATAGATAAAAGTGAAGCTGGAGTTATATCAGGTTTAACCGAATTAATACATAAGAGCGCTGAAGATATGGACCCTAGCTTGGGAGATAATAGAGCACAATCTGTCATATTATCCAAAGAAAACAATATCTCTTTTGTTATGGATCAGTATGATCATATTTGGCTATATAAGTATGATGAAGGTGCAAATCAGTATGATCCGCCAAGTCATCTCGAAGAATTATGTTATGGCGGAGTTTGGCTTAGTGTTGCCATTGATGATCAGTTGGGGAAAATTGGGATTTATTCATTATTGAAACACAATGCTGCAGTATTTACTCCATATTGTGTACATGAAGATAGTTTGGTGGTGGTTCCAGGTGATGAGGGCTGCTCAGCTATACTAGAAATACAAGCAACTGAATATAGTAATCAGATCGATTGTGTAAATGAAGAAGGGTATATTTGGATGTATCCAGGTTGTCCATCACAGGAATATAATGAATATTCCACATCCATTGTTTGGAAAAATTTGGAAGAAGTGGCATTTGGAAGTACAAGTCTCTTTGGTGAACCTAATTGTGAATATATAATTAATCAAGGATCTATTGCAGATAAAATTTATTTTGCGGATGGTCTTTTAAGTCAGGCATATGGTGAATTAGGAGTGAAAGTATTTGAGAAAACAGATAAAGATATTTGTTTAATAGATGGTGCCCCAGCTGACATTTCAGACAGTTTGCAGTGTGACCTCCATGAGTTTCCATCTAGTGATGCTAATGCTGGGGGAAAAGATTATAGGAGTTGCTGCGAAAACCTTCCTTGTCAGGGCTTTGAAAACTGTGAACAGATTGTTACTTATACTGATAAAAATGGATATCCTGGATTTGGAGGGTTGTTTTCATCTTCTGGAGGTATTTTGCGCAGAATATTTTCAGAATTTGATACACCTGGAGAAGTAGAAGCATTATATTCTTCCAGTCATACAATTTTTACAGGTTTATCACATAGTAATGGGTGTATGATTTCAATACTGAATGATAATGGTTCAGTCAGTGTATCTAATCAATTTGCAGTTGGTTATACAATCAAGGGTATTCATCAAGATGGAGGATTATTGGCACTGGCGGCAGGTAATGATGGGATTTTATTATATAATTGGAATGGTGGTGCTGATGTTTCATTTATAGGAAAGATAGAGACTTCATATGCCAACAATGTGAAGGTTGCTGATAGTATTATTTTTGCAGCCACAGAAGACGGAATTGAAATTATACAAATAGATCGTTAATTAATCAAGTAGACATTTCGTTACAAATTGATAAGAACTTATTTTAGTACAACCGGGTATCAGAGTACTAACTTTACGTAGGTTTTCCCATTTAATAACTAAACAGAATCATATCAGATAAATTCAGGAATTATATTTATGAGATTTTTATTTTATTACACTTTATTTTTCACTTTCAGTTTTGCCCAGTTTGACTGGCAGGATGACGGAGCATCTATCCGTCAGGGACTCCATATTGAATGGCAGCGGACTGGCGATGCCAATTCTGATGGCAGCATGATATATGCCTGGTCAGACTGCCGGAATGGTGTAAGAGATGTGGTGGTTCAGAAAGTGGATTTAGATGGCAACAATGTATGGGGAGACTATGGCATCGTGGCAGTAACTGCAGAAGGGCGGCAGGAAGATCCCCAACTTGTCACAG
>JASMKZ010000050.1 GCA_030748955.1 Fidelibacterota bacterium
CGACACTGGTTGTGGTTATGCCTGATAGTGAAGAAATCTTCGCTTATACAGGTGATTTTAAGATCACAGAGATGATTGTGGCTAACTCAAGCTCACAGGTGGCGGTTAATATGCCTACAGCTTTTGGCCTCAGTGCAGCTTATCCAAATCCGTTTAACCCAAGTACATCCATCAGTCTTCATCTGCCTATGGAATCTGATGTAAGTGTTCAGGTGTATGACCTTAGCGGTCGGATGATTTCAACTCTGCTTTCAGGCGTACAGGCTCAGGGTGATTATAACCTAACCTGGAATGCTCAAGATCAAGCCAGTGGAATGTATCTGGTTAGAGCTGAAACTGCTGGATCTGTTGCAGTACAGAAGATTTTACTTCTTAAGTAATTATTGCTTATTATGAGTAAATAAAAAAGCCCTGATTTTTCAGGGCTTTTTTATTTATTGAGCTTCTACCTAATCTTATAAAGTTGCTACAGAAATAGAAGTTTAATATTTCGGGGTATATATATAGGTAGATTTCAATCTCGCTTTCAATCTGTCCACTAATAAATCAGGACAATTAAATTTCTTTAATTCTGAATCGGATACTTTTCTAAATTGCTTTTTATATAATTTTTCAATATTAATTGTATCTTCCATTATAATATCTGATACATGGGTTACAATAATATCATTATTAATATTGAATTCATCCGTATAATTACCGCTACTCTCCAAAATGGCACATTTATTGAATGAAGTACCACCACAAAATCGCCTATATGAAAGCATTTCTCCTTTATGTGCACCCAATCTTAAACGTAATAAACTATATTTCTTATATGATGCAGTCCAAAATTGATAAATATAATTTAATGAACTTAATAAATCTTCGATTTTTTTAAAGGTAACAAGATAGGCATCGCCTACAATTCCTCTTATAATTCCGTTATGTTCTTTTTCAATATTGTTGAACATGATATCTGTATAATCGATAACTTTTTCTATTAATGAATGATTATCTCTTGCTGAAGCAAATTTAGCAATATCACTAAAGAGAACGTATTGGTTTTCAAGGACAATTAATTTTCTTCCAAGTATTATTTTGTATACTTTACTATTTTCACTGGAACCCTTAAAATCAAACTCTCCAACATATTCCGTATTTATCTCTTTTTTTCTCAATGTTAGGAATGCAGATTCAGATAAATAAATTTCATCCGGAGGAGTTATAGCTTCAATCCTTGAAATTAAATTAACAGATTCACCAAATACATCATTATCTTTATGCAATACATCGCCTAATGTCACTACAATTCTAATTGATAACCTGGAGTTATCATCCGTTGCTGATCGGTTATGTGCCAGTTGATTCTGTATATCAATAGCAGATTCTATTGCAGATGTAACGCTTGAAAATGATATTAAGAAAGCATCTCCTTCACCCTTAATTATCGAACCATTATATTTATATACACTACGAATAATAAATTCCTTATGATCTTGGAGCAACTTTGAAAGTTCCATATCTGAAAGAATACCAATTTTTCTAGAAAAACCTTTAATATCGGTTTTCATTATTGCTGTTGAAATTAATTGAGATGATTTTTTCATTATATTCTTTTCCTATTAAATTGAGTCACTTAACTTTCTCCCACTCTTTTACAATTGCAGCAAGTTTTCTTTCAATTTGGTATGAAGGCATGCTATAATTTACAGAAATATATTAGAATGGGGGGTAGGGTTTTTCAGGTAAAGAATAATGTTTCCAATGGAGCAACCTGTCAACTCATTGGCAGATCCTTGGAGAGGATCTGTATTTACTTCATCAATACCAGTTTCTGAGTATGGATAGTATTTTCAATATTCAGCCTGGCTACATAGACACCACTGGGGTGAGTAGCTGCATCCCAAATATACTCAACATTACCGGCAGTTCTATACTCGTGGGCTAACTTAGCCATCAATTGCCCGGAGACGTTATAAATGGATAATTGTACCATACCTTCATTGGGCATTGCAAAACTCAAGGTAGTAACAGGGTTAAAGGGATTGGGGTAAGCACTTAGTGAAATCTTTTCAGGTAGTACATTTCTCTCTTCAAGCGCTCCCATCATGAATATGGCGTTATTTCCCCATTCTGGGGTATTATTGCTGTATAAATCGGTCATTTCCCCATTGTGTTCATTAAAGTGCATAAAACGGGGTATTTCGCCGGGTTTTATATAATCCTTTGAATAGGCATTGCCGTCATTTCCCATGACAGGAATATCTATCATTTCACCCATCCACTGCCTTGCCCCAACCAGGGTATTTCCATGATAAGCCAGAATCCATCCATCATTAATTGATTCATTGTCGATTTTGATGTTATCTGCAAAATAGAATGCCTGTGAAGTAGACTGATTTATTTCAAATTCCGCTGGGTATGTTAAATCTGCAACACTGTCAATTTTTTGTCTCTCTAGATCTGTAAAATCAAATGAGAAAGAAATATCATCAGTTGCAATAATCCAGTATCCCATACCTCCATTAAACGAACATTGTCCTATCCAACCAAATTGACTGTGATTACATGCGCCACCTTCAGTAATAACACCTTCGACAAAATTTTCTATATCATCTGGTATTGCTGAAGCTGTATTTAATGATCCATTAGATGGAAATGAGATCAAATTAGCTCCCGCATGTAAATTATAAACCAGAGATGGATCAATAGGAATAGATGCTTGTAAACATAATTCATCTGCTTCCTGCATTATAACCCAATATCCTTTTTCAAATAGTAAAGAGCATTGACTGCCAATCCAGGTTTCTGAGGATATTTGCTGACATGCGCCACCTTCGGTAATAACACCTGTTACATTGTCTCCCAGTTCAGACATTATCTCTGATATTAAAGTTTCTGACGGTAATGCATAAAAACTTCTCAAGTTTGCTGATGCATGGAGAGCTAAACAGTAATCAAAGGTGTCAGGGCAGTTAGCCTCATTACATTCATATATTCCAAAGCCGCAATCATATTCGCCTCCAGATCCGCCACATTCACCGCATTCGTCAATCAGTGCATCACCGCCGCATACGCCGTCACAATCTACTACACTTCCTTCGCAATCGCAATTTCCATCTGGAATACCGTTACCACCACATATCCCACATTCATCAAAAACGGCTGAGCCATAAGGTTCTCCTGCACAGTCATCACAATCATTGCCTGAGTTATCTGCTGCTACACAGCCGCAGTCACTTTCCCAGCTATCTCCATTAGGAACACCGGCACAGTCAGCACAAGATAAATTATCACCATTGCAAATACCACAATCATCTAATTCTGCATATCCATCGCATACACCAAAACAATCATGATAATTAGAATAACAATTGTCGTCTTCATCGTTACTATTTGTAACCCAGCCATCTGGAGCATATCCCAGGCAGTATTCTTCTGCCTGAGTGCTTCCCAAACCATCACCATCAAAATCAAAATAATAGGTGGTGGTACCAGTTTCAGCACAGGCACCCATAAGCACTTTGATATTGGGATCAATTCCATTTAAATTCATTGCATCCTGATCAATACTTATGTTGTTGTATTGACGCATATTATAACCGATATTGCCCACATAAAGATACAATTCATAATCATCTGATAGACTATCGACGGCTGCGGTATCCCAGCTGAGATGAATGGGGATATCTGTAGGCAAACTATTTCCCGTTGAACCCCGAATTCCCCAGATGATAAGTTCACTGTTTGGATGTATGGAACGAAAATCAGTAGAAAATGCAGTTCCATTACAAGTGACTCCATTTGTATCTACCTGTCCAACCCAATCCAAATGGAAAAAATGTATATTTGTATATTCTGAAGGCGGATTAGGAGTATCATATTCATCTTCTCCATATTTCCATCCATCAGTGCAGTTTTCACAAGTGCCCAGAGTAATGGTATGGTATGCACCAGTATTGTTTGCTCCCTGACCGGTAATACTGATTCCCCAGTCAGCAGATAAGATACTTACCTGCAGAAATGCAGTCAATATTATCAATATTTGTATATATTTCTTTACTATCATAAAAAATGTACCCATCAAAATTACTTATATACTTGAGATAGTATTAGTGATACACATCAAGTTTATTGAGGTAGGATGGGTAGCGGAATTAAGGGATTAAAACCAGTTTTTTATATCTGCTTCTTGAGGAAACTCTCCAGTTTTGAATTTAGAATAAACCAGCTTATCATTGAGGCTTACTTCAAATGCGCCTGATCTTGGCGGGGTTGAATTTCCTTCAATATTGGCATGGGGTTGCATTAATTTTATAAGTTTTGACACACGGGCAAAATCTGGATGGTAGTTTCACTTTTCGCAATATTCAATATGAATTTTCATGGTTCCTCCTTAGTTTATAATTCTTAATGACTCCAAAAGTCCCAATATTCCGGGAATGAGTAATATCCACCCTAGTATTTTGGTAAAAAAATCAACATCATAATTCCCGGTTCGTTTCATAACCAGCCATCCCCCTAAGATTGACATGGCTACAAATACCAAAAATAATATAGTTCTTCCCATGCCGTATTTTGCACCAATTATCAATAATATAAAAAGTATAATTCAAAATTGAAATATATATCTAATAATGAATAAAATTCAGCTAAATTAACCCCCTTCTACCATGTAAATAAGATTAAAATAGGATAAAATTATGGCACAGAATATAAAATTTGGCGATGTGGATGTCCAGATACCTTCATTGAATTTCAAAAAGTTTGGCGGTTTAATACCGCTACTGGTAATCATATTGTTAGCTTCATTATCTTTTTATACCGTTGATGCAAATGAAAATGGGGTGATTCTCCGAATGGGAAAGTATTCCCATACAACCATGCCGGGGTTACATTTTAAAATTCCAGGAATTGATAAGGTATATATCATAAAAGTGGATTACCAGTATAAAATGGAATTCGGATTCAGAACGCTTAAAGCCGGTGTCCGTACTGAATACTCAAAACGGAATTATAATCAGGAATCCTGGATGTTAACGGGAGACTTAAATATTGCGGAAGTACATTGGATAGTACAATATAAAATAAAAGATGCTGCTGATTATCTATTTAGCGTGAGAGATGTAGAAAATACTATTAAGGATGTCTCTGAGGCGACACTCCGGCTCATGATTGGAGATAGGTCATTTACGGAAGTACTTCAGGCTGAACGTCGTGCAATATCTGATTCTGCTAAAGATCATATGCAGGAAATTTTGGATAAATACGAAGCAGGTATTGCCATAAAAATGGTGCAGTTACAGGGAGTATTGCCGCCGGAACCTGTTGCCGATTCGTTTAATGAAGTTATTCGGGCGGAACAGGAAGAAGAAACGCTTGTTAATGAAGCCAATCAGGCTTTTAATAAGGAGATATACAAAGCTGAGGGTGAAGCAAAAAAACTAATAAATGAAGCTAAAGGGTATGCCATAGAACGTATCAATACAGCTACTGGTGATGCAAATTTGTTTGATTTGGTGCTGAAGGAATATGAAAAAGCTCCTCAAATTACAAAAGATAGATATTTTATTGAAACTATGAACACCGTGCTAGGGGATGCGCCCGGTAAAGTTATAGTAGATTCTCAGTTGGAGAATTTTCTGCCCATGATGAATCTGAAAAATAAGGAGGTAAAATAATGAAGCAAACTATACTTCTTATTATCGTAATCGGCGTGGTAATTATAGGCTTTGGATCTATTTACACAATAAATGAAGCTGAGCAGGCTATTGTAACCCAATTTGGGAAACCAGTTGGAGGGGCCGTTACTGAAGCTGGGATCCATTTTAAAATACCAATAATTCAAACGGTTATTAAGTTTGACAAACGAATATTAGAATGGGATGGTTCTGCCAATGAAATTCCCACTTTGGATAATAAATATATCTTTATTGATGCATTTGCCAGATGGCGTATTTCAGATGCCCTTCAATTTTATAAATCAGCCAAAAATGAAATGCTGGCACAATCACGCCTCGATGATATTTTAGATGGAGCAGTTCGGGACGAAATTGCAAATCGAACAATGGTGGAAATTGTACGGTCCAGCAACAGGGTAATGGTTGTGCAGGATGTTGAATCATCTTCGGTTAATGTTGATAACAAAGTTGTAGAAGACCATTCAGCAGAAGGGGCACGGTTGGCAATAATTGAAAGCAT
This sequence comes from Fidelibacterota bacterium, assembly GCA_030748955.1. Lineage (GTDB taxonomy): Bacteria > Fidelibacterota > Marinisomatia > SCGC-AAA003-L08 > D37C17 > D37C17. The sequence goes on from JASMKZ010000050.1 coordinate 6,184, forward strand.
TTTTAAATCCGTCTCAGATAGACTGGTTGATCTTAATATGGGAATTGAAATATTAGATATTCAACTTAAACGTATCAATTATACGCGGCAGGTGCAAGAGCAGGTATTTAATAGAATGATCTCAGGGCAAAATCAAATCGCAGAAAAATATAGGGCACAGGGCCAGGGTAAGAAACAGGAAATTTTGGGTATGCAGGTACAGCGTAAAAAAGAAATAATTTCAAGTGCCTATTTAGAGTCGCAAAAAATTAAAGGTGAAGCTGATGCAAGTGCAACACGAATTTATGCTGATGCATATGGAAAGTCTCCTGAGTTTTATAACTTTATAAAAACACTAGATACGTACGCAAATACTTTAGACTCTTCTACTCAATTTATTTTATCAACGGATAATCATTACTTGAAATATCTTGGGAAATAAAATGTAATTTAATCAATTCATCTCTCACATTTTATAATAATAGAGTCTGCTCCTTTCGGCAGACTTTGTTATTTCTACCAATGCACAGTACAACCTAATGTAAACATGCAAATTCATGGAAAATAAAGGTATAAAAGTCTCGTCTACAACCGTCGAGAAAGTTCTTGCATCTATGCCTAGAAGTATGTAAAATAGCTAGTTAGAGGAGAGGGGATGGATATATTTCTTGGAGGTTATATGTCCACTAGAGGAGGAATGGCAGCAATTCTACTACCCCCCCCGTTTTTATGTAGTAATAATTTTATCTCATTGGGTTTAATAAGGTAAAAATGTGATGTGGGTCAAATAATTTAATCCTGCATGAGGGTTAAATTGTAAGATATATGGGGGAGATTGTTAACTCAAATATTAAAGATAGATTATGTGATGCAGAACAAGTTTACATTATTTGCATCTATGGTATCTTATGTAAATAAAAATTAAGGGAAATTAAGATATGATGATGAATTTTATGAGTAGAAAAAATATTACGGTAAAACAGAATTTTAAAGGGGGAGTATCGATGAAATATTTGCTTATAACATTAATGGCAGGTTTAATGGCTCAGGGAACACCTGATTCCTTTATCCATAGTTCATCACAAGTGCAGGCTTTTTATTATTTTGTAACAGTCACAATTGATAGTGCAACTGTAGCTTCTGATGACTGGGTAGGCGCATTTAATGGTGATGTTTGTGTAGGAGCTCGGAAATGGGATACATCAGAGTGTGGTGAAGGTATTTGTGAGGTGCCGGCAATGGGTGATGATGGACAAGATTACTCAAATGGTTACTTGAATTTCGGAGACATCCCTACATTTAAGATATTTGATGCGTCAGAAAATATATATTATGATGCTACCAGTTCAGTTAGCATACCAGCATACCCTCAACAAAATAATCAGCAGTATATTATTGATGATCTCCAAAGCACTGGCACAGGCTCCTGTGATGGCTATGGTGGTGTAGTTGACTGCGCCGGCGAGTGCGGCGGATCTGCCGTTGAAGATTGTGCAGGTGATTGCGGTGGCTCAGCAGTAGTTGATGAATGTGGCGTATGCGGTGGTGATGGTATTGCCAATGGCGCATGTGACTGTGATGGTAATGTAAATCTAGGATGTGGCTGTGGTGAGGCTGCTGCAGAAGAAAATTATGATTGTGATAGTAATTGTATAGTTGAAATAGATTGTGCAGGTGATTGCGGTGGCTCAGCCGTTGAAGATGAATGCGGCGTATGTGGTGGTGGTGGTATTGCCAATGGAGAGTGTGACTGTGATGGGAATACGCTTGACGAATGTGATGTTTGTGGTGGTGATAATAGTAGCTGTGCTGGTTGTGATGGTGTACCCAATAGTGGTACCGAATTTGATTGTGCTGGTGTATGTGATGGCAATTGTGATGGATGCGATGAATGTGGAGTATGTGGTGGTGATGGCAGCTCCTGTGCAGCACCAACATGGAGACTCCAGTTAGTGGCTGAAGTTGATAGTTGGGATCAATTTGCAAATACTGGCAATCCAGAGTGGCTACTCAGGGATGATCAAAACTTTTTAGGAGCAGCAGTTGGTGGAAGCTGGGGATATGATGAAAATCATGACATTTTAGAACCAGCTCCAAATCCTGGTAATTATATATCATTGTTTTTTGATCATCCAGAATGGGATACTTTCTGGGGATCTCATTTTACAGAAGATATCGTGCATGATAATGATAATTTCTTTTCTACTAACCTGACCCAGTGGAATGGTACGGTTGTAACTAATGTACCAGGAACTACTTCACTCACATTGTTTGTTGAAACAGGAGATTCAATTCTGCAAGCTTCAACTTATGAGATGTATC
>JASMKZ010000051.1 GCA_030748955.1 Fidelibacterota bacterium
GCAAATATGCACACAGGAGCCCTTGTTGCTAATTATCCTTTCGACGGACCGAATTCAGGTTCATACTCTACTTCACCGGATGACGATTTATTTGTACATATCTCCCGCACCTATGCAGATGCCCATCCCAATATGGAAAGCGGTGGATTCAATAACGGCATTACTAATGGCTCACAATGGTATGCTATTTTTGGAGGCATGCAGGATTGGAACTATGTATGGGAAGGTGATTGCGATATTACGCTTGAACAAAATGAAGTGAAATGGCCTAACTCCAGTCAATTGGCAGGGCTATGGAATGATCATCGTGAACCTTTATTGGCATACATGGAAGAAGTCCATGATGGTGTGAGAGGAATTGTCACCGATACAGATTCGGGCATGCCATTGTCAGCAACCATTTCTGTGCAAGGGATTGATCATGATATCACTCCTGATCCGGAGAATGGTGATTATTACCGCTTGCTTACCCCGGGAACCTATACTATCATTGCCAGCTCTTTTGGATATATTTCACAATCTGAAACAGTAACAGTTCCCTTATCGGATTTTGTTGAACTAAATTTTTTATTAAGCATGGATCCCTGGCTGGCAGAAGCAGAAATAGAAGATTTTGAAAGTGGAGTATTTGAAAATTCATCTTGGGAATATTCAGGAAATGCAGACTGGACTATAGATTCCAATACCTTCTTTGAAGGCAGTTTCAGTGGAAAATCAGGTAATATTGATCATAGTCAACAGTCAACTATTTCCATTACCTTAGATATTATTGAAGATGGCCAGATTTCATTTTACAAAAAAGTATCCTGTGAAAATGTAGGCTCATCAACAGGGAATTTCTATGATTATCTATCTTTTTCTATAGATGGCGTAGAAAGAGAAAAATGGGCCGGTGAAGTAGACTGGTCTTTAGAATCTTATCCTATATCAGTAGGTACCCACAACTTTGAATGGCTCTTTATTAAAGATCATGCCGTCACATCTGGCTCAGATGCTGCATGGATTGATTTTGTAGTTTTTCCACCTCTTGCTTCTAATGACGAATGCGGCACTGGAGACTTGAATGGTGATGGTATAGTTAATGTATTGGATGTAGTCTCACTGGTAAATTGTGTATTAGGTGATAGTTGCAATGCCTGCCTCGCAGATATGAATCAAGATGAAATCCTGAATGTACTGGATGTAGTTCTTATGGTAAATACCATACTGGGGTAAGTATTTTTTATATGTTTCTTAAGGTACCCAGCACTCACCAACTTTATAATGCACAGCATTTCCACTGGGATCAGAAACTATTATATTATCTGCACAGATCGTAGATAAGTCGCTAGAAAATTCTAAAAACACCAAAGTATAATGTCCAGGGTCTATCACTGAACCTGTTAACGAAAAACCAAGTACAGTAGATTCAGAGTTAGAAATCGTAAAGCCTGAAATGGTAGCAGCACCCCCGGATGCACCTTTAAGACTTACACCATCTATTTGAAATTGGAAACCAGCTACTGCACCAAGAGAATTCATACCAATTGCAATAATATTATTATTGTAATCTACATTTTTTATATAAATATAATTTTCTGAATAAACCTGTTCTTCTAATAAATCTACTTCTTGAGGATAAACGCCTTCGACTATAGTACTGTCTTCAAGAAGGATATCATATTTTCCATCGTCTGTTGTCTGTAGAATTGTACCTGTTTCTTCTGCATGTTCTCCAGTAAGCATCTCTACTGCTATAGTATCTGATTCTGTTAGTTCTTGAACCATAAGTCCTGTTACACAATCGCCGAGCTTAACATTTGTAGTATCATCATCATTTATTGTAAGTCCATTAAAACAAAATGCTTCATCGATTGGTAGTATTTTTACTTTATACACTAAACTTTCTTCCTCTGGAAGAATATATCCATTTAAAGAATCAGAAAATTCAATAAAAATTTCTTCCATTGAAAAAGAAGTTTTAATATTTTCTGTGTTTAGGTTCCCATCTAATACATCAATTATTTCAAACCCTTCAGTAATAATCTCTAAGTTATATATTCTCCGCTTAGATGCCATGAAAACATCTAAAGTACTATCAAGATTATGGAAATCACCAAACCGAATATACACATCATCCGAGTCCAAGATAATACATGACTCATCATCCAAATTTGCATTTTTATCATAATTGATGGCGTTTTCATTCATACATCCATATATGAACTGTGCACCTTTAGTTAACTGTTCTTCTAGTTTTGCTATTTCTTGTAATAATTTTTTTACTATTTTATTTTCACCATATAGTAATTTAATATCATTATTAGTTAATAAGTCTGTATCGATAGATGATTGAGTGTTTCCCCATAGATTTGATACAAACCCTATAATTGGATTCTTTATATTTTTTCTAGCTAAGAAAATAAATTCTCCTTCTCCACTGCCAAACCTAGCTTTTATAGGTGTCTGAAGGTTTTCAGAATCAATAGTTACTCGCCTTTTCAAATAACTGCCTAGCTCATCTGCAGTGATATATCCATCGTAATCCTGATCTGCAACTGCAGATTTTAATCCGCTTATTAGACTTTTTGCAAAAGCACTATGTCCCCATTCATCTTTTTCTATTACCTCTTCATCTTTTCCACCTGCTGTTATAATCTGCCTTGCCTGATCTCGTACTATTTTTTCAATATAACTAGGGGTTGAGGTATCTAACCCTCTTGTATCTACTGCTGCCAAACCACTGAAACATGCATCCATGAGGAAGAGAACATGCTTGGCAACTGTTAAATTTGCAATCTCTTTAATCTCTGTCATTGGAATACATGTAGTATAGAGTTTATCTAAATTTCCATCAGTTGGGATTAAATACCCTTTTTCTACACCACTTTTTACACTTCTGGTTTCACCATGCCCTGCGAAGTAAACCAATATGCGATCATCTTCATTGGCCATACTCGCTATTTCATATAAATCATCTCGAATATTATTAAGAGTTGCCTCCTTATCAATAAGAATTCTTACATTTTCTTTTGGAAAGCCAAATTCAGTAATAAGCAGGTTTCTAATTTCTTTTGCATCTTGAACAGCAAACCTGAGAGACCTAATATTTTCATATTCATTGATGCCAATTAGGACGGCCCAGCTGGTATTATAAAATGTATTTTTTATATTCGTTTTTGGTTTTGCACAAGCATCACAGCTTACGGGGCAAAATTTTTCAATAGTTGATTCTCCCCATTTAAAATCACAACCAAATAATGCTAACGCCTCTGAACAATCATAGGGTATTAAAGCAGTATCATTATCAATACATTCAGATCTTAGATTATCTATTTGGCAGTCTCCTAAACCAGAATCTATAGGTTCACCGTAGCTATTAGAAAATGTAGTTCCTGTATTAACAAAGCATGCATTGCCACTATAATATGAAAATGTTAAATTAACGAGGATTCCAGATGATGGAGGAATAACATCACCTACCAATGAGTAACCAAGTATCATATTTTCATTATTTGATATATGAAAGTCTATTTCTTTAGATATACCTCCAGAGGCTCCAGTGATTTGTATACCTTCAAACTTTATTTGATATCCAGCAACATCTATTGTGTTTTCCATATAGATATCAACACTACCATCCGATTCATTGAAATTAGAAAATGACAGACAAACATCGCTTTCACATGTATTATAATAATTATCTGTCTTTTCTGCAAAAGCAAATACAAACAGAATTATTGGAATAATTTTGTACATATGAAAATTTACAAAATAAAATTAGAATGAATTGCTTTTTTTAGTTAAAGTTCCTACTAACATGTTGTAATCCAAATATACCTCTATCACAACCATTAGCAGATTATGATTACAAAAATTAATTAGAGGTATGGTGTATTTAAATTCTGACTACTTTTCTGGTAGAAAAGGGAATTAGAAAATTAAATTTGTGATGGGAAATTCCTTCTTGAAAAAGGAAAATGTTAAAGAGGAGGGAGTATTATTCTAAAATCAAATTCACGATTTGAACTATGTCCAAAATATTGATGGTGCCATCACCATTTACATCAGCAGCTTGAAACTGATCAGTGGTAAGTTCAGCCTGCCCTAAGGTAGTATTGGCAGTGATAACCACATCGAGAATATTCACTTCTCCATCAAGATTTACATCACCTGCAATCACTTGGTTGCCTGCTTCTACCATAATTGTAAATGTAAATTCTGCTTCATGTGACACATAGCCATCTTCATTTGAGGTCAATGTAAGAATAAGTCCAATCTCTCCTATTCCAGCTTGACTACCGACGTGAACCATAAATGGATTACCGTCATTCAAAATGGGCATACCTGGATAAGCATCATCAAAAGTTATTTCAGGATTGGTAACGGTAATAGCAGTAGATTGGGAACTAAGTATTGTAGAAATATTGGTTGCTGTACCCCAATTTTCATCATTAAGAAGAATTACCATCACTTCTAGATTGCTACCAGGAGTGATTACTCCGCCAGGGTTATCTGGTAAAAAGATATCAGTGCCTACCATTTCAAATTTAGGGAAAAGGGGTGTGGAAACTGCTTGGAGTGCATCTACTCTGCCTTTTCCCAATTTATCCTGTAAATATGATTCTGTATTTACTTCATAAATGACTGGATCTGCGGTCGCCAAAATCATAGTTTCCAGCATTTTATTGTTCCAATTCATATTTAGAGAGCGAAGCAAACCAATGGTTCCCGCTGCAATGGGGCTTGCCATAGATGACCCACTCCATGAGGTATATCCATCATTGATGCGGGTACTGCGTATGCCCTCTCCCGGAGATGCTAGATCAACGCTGGAATGGTATGTTGCCCAATGGTTCCAGGTATTATTACTACCCATAGCACAAACAGAAATGACATGATTATAGCTAGATGGATAATGTGCAAATTCATCTGTACCTAGATTGTTTTCATCACCGTTCCCGGCAGCTGCCACAATAACAGCTCCATAATCATTATGGGCAACATCAATGACTGCCTGTTCATACTGGTTATATCCAATTCCACCCCAGCTGTTATTAATAATAGTAAAATTATTATTATAAAACCCCGCTTTCGCAGCATAGAGGATTCCTTCATAACCATGAGTAATATAGGGATAACTCTGTTCACCGGTAGAGACTTTTACTCCCATAATACTACAATTAAATCCAACAGATGCTATGCCTGTATAATTATGAGTGGATGCTGAGAGTAGCCCTGCCACATGAGTTCCATGTGCCCAGGTTCCTCCATTAGATACATTGCTGGGAGGATTTGGGTTATTATCTTGCAATCCGGAATAGCCTGCAGCATCCCAGCCAATAAGGTCATCAGCATATCCATTACCGTCTTCATCAAGTCCATTAATATCACCAGGGTCTAATATCCAGTTTCCGCCTTGTTGTATCATCGTCACACCATTTCCGTTGGCATCTTCTCCTAAATTGTTCCACATATTTTCCACCAGATCCACATGGTCCCAGTCTACACCCGTATCTACTGAAGCCAGTAATACATCTCGGTTACCAGGCAAGCTTCCACCATCTATGTTCCATAAATTCCAAGCATCATCTGCATCAATCTGAGACAGGAACCACTGTTGGCTGTATTGCGGATCATTTGGTGTAAAAAGCGGATAATGAAGAGGTTCTAATTCTACAGAATGGATAAGACTAAGGGATTCCAACTCAATTTTAAATTGAGCCCTTACAGCAGAATTTTTCAATGGAAAGTACACTCTATAGATTCTATTGAGATAAATATCACCACTGTGTTCTGTTGGTAATGTAACTTTTAACCAAGGTTCTATTTTCTCAATGGAATATCTCTGTAGCAAATTATCCAATTTAGGAAAACCAGTCTTTATGCTACCATCAAAATGGTTTATAATTATAGGAGCATGACTTTTATTCATGCAAAACAAAAAGGTATCAGAGCGGTATTTCTCTCTTGAAGCTGACAATAAAACTCCAATAATGAGGAGAACGACGCTGACTCGAGACATGGGTATTAGGCTTGCAGAATAATATTTACAATGCTAATGATATCTAAAATATTCAAAGTACCATCTCCATTCATATCTGCCAAAGCTAAATCTTCAGAAGAAGGATTGCCTTCAAAAATGAGGGTTGCAAGAGCAATGATGTCAAGAATATTGACTACATCATCACTGTTTAAATCTCCTGCAATACCAGTGACTTCAACATAAGTTCCATCCAGAACTAATGTCCCTGTGTAATCTGGATCGAGCCAATCGATCATTCTTCGATTGGTTTCCATTTCCCAATTCCAGCCTAAATTGATCTTTCCGTATAAGTCAGGCCAACCTTCACCACATTCACCAGCACCACCTGTCAAAACACCAACAATCTGAAAGCGTTCATTAAAAATAGGAGAACCTGAAGACCCTCCTTCAGAGCCACCCTCATCCCAGTTAACCTGCCAATGGGTTAGCCCATGACTTGCATTATCCCACCAAGCACCGTAGGCAGTGTCATCATCATAATTAATTTTTTTAGGAGTTCCGCCTGGGTGGTGAACTCCACAAGAAATAATAGGATAATTCTCCGTGACATCCCATCCTGCATAAAATACTTCCCAGCTCTCTTCAATATCATCATCAATGAGTAGAAGAGCCCAGTCACCTCCTGGAGATTCAGACTCTGGCGCATGAGAAATTCCATCAGAATGGGCAACTAGATCAGAACTATATGCATATGGGCCAGCGCTTCCCCATGTATTTTCGCATGATGATGCCATTTTATTAAAGTAAAAACGGAATGTGCTTGGATTATCACCATCTACGCAGTGCCAGGCAGTTAAAAAGTAAGGTGTGAGATCTTGACGAACATTATTAACCATAGCACCGGAGCAGATAAATCCACCCATATCTAGAAATGCTACAGAATTAATAGCACCTTCATATGCTAATTCCGTTTCGCAAATAACATTTACTCCACATTCCCAATCTCTTCCATTATCTGAAAAATCCATAATATCTCGGTAATCATGAATGATTTCTGAAATTGTAATTGAAAATTCTTGATTGGTCTCAGCAGGTTGATAATATTCAACAACTGCAATGTCCCCAGGTAACAGAGGTGTAGAAAAATGTTGCTCCGGAATATTATTTGCAGAAGTGTAGGCCCCATAAACTGTGGAATAGTCGGGGGAGAAAACATGGAGTTGTCCTCCTTCTGGAATGAAAAAATTCTCATATTCTAACCCAATGGCGTAGGCTCCTTCTGATTCAATAGTAATCTGCCATAATAAACCTCCGTCACTGGTTACTTGCCAATTCCCATAAGTTTTTGCACTAATGCTTGTTTTATGTATAAAACCGTACCGGAAAGGTGTGCCGCGTTCTGCATATTCATCCTCTGCGAGCAAATCACCATGATTTACATAAGGGAGCTGTATGGTTTCATATCTATGAGAAACACTATTCTCTAAACTATAAGGACTCTTTTCAACAAATTGCTGCCCACATAAAAACTGAACAGTTATGATAAATCCTAAAAATATTTTCATTATTACATTTCCTGTCTTACTCTATTATTTTCATTTTAGAACATAAGTTTATAAATATAATGAAGACATTACAAAAATAAACCTCTTTTCAATTTGTAACGAGATTTATCCAAATATCAGAGTGTTTAGTATAATTCCGCCCGCAACGGAAACATTCAGGCTTTCCATGCCTTCACATCCTGATATAGCTACCTTGTGAGTAAGAAATTTTTCAACGGATTTCCTGATACCCCAAGCTTCACTGCCTAATACTAGAACCCAGTTTTCGAACTTGGAGGTTGCCAAATTATCTAAAGATTTTCCACGATGATCTCCCCCAATGACTGCTGTTGAAGTGCCGG
>JASMKZ010000052.1 GCA_030748955.1 Fidelibacterota bacterium
TTCAAACTCTCCCCTCCATTCTTTCCATATACAATCACTCCATTAGGCATATATATTGATTGGATATCTTTAAGCATCTTTTGTGTAGCTAAATTATTTTCATCACCAAAAACTAACACCTCATAGGATGGACCAAAAGCAAACTCAGCAGCTTGCATCATCATGGAATATCCTGATGAACTTCTGTTTAAGTATCCTGAAAATGAATTTAGAATTTGGAATGTGATATCTTCAAAATCAGGGCGGGACGTCATTCGGGCCAAACGAATGAAATTATATGCAGAAACTGAATTTCCCGAAGGAATCGCGCCGTCATATACCTCTTTGCTGCGTACTAATAATGCTTCTCCAGATGAAGCTGTAAAGAAGAAACCATAAGAATCGAAATCCCAGAATTGGTCAATTTGATATTCGGATAGATCCATAGCAACTTCTAGATATTTTTCATCATAATTCATCTCGTAGAGTTCAATGAGCGCCCAAATGGTGAAAGCATAATCATCTAAAACTCCAGTTAATCCCGAATTACCATTGCGGTGACGTTTCATGAGACTTCCATCATTTTTCATCAGATTATTAAGGAGAAAATTCATAGCATTTACTGCAGCGCCAGCATACTTTTCATTATTTAAAATGGCGCCAGCCCTTGCCATAGCAGCAATCATAAGTCCATTCCAGTCAGTTAAGATTTTATCATCTTTTTGAGGATGCACTCTATCTTCTCTAATATTAAATAATTTAGTTCTAATTCTTTCAATTCTCTCAGTAAGCTGTTTTTCAGTCAAGTCAAACTCACTTGAAAGCTGGGAAATATCTTTTGTTAAATGCGGTATATTGGTTTTGTGTCTATATCCTTCATTCCAATTCCCACCTGTACGAATATTGAATATCTCTTTATAAAAGTTCGCATCATCTTCACCTAAAATTGCCTTCAATTCATTTACATTCCATACATAATATTTGCCCTCTTCTCCTTCACTGTCCGCATCTTCTGCTGAATAGAAGCCCCCTTCTGGAGCAGTCATATCCCTGAGCACATAATCTAGTATTTCTTTTACCACAGTAGAATAATAGCTGTCACTTGTGGCTTGGTAGGCATCCAGATATGCCTGCACTAAAATAGCCTGATCATAGAGCATTTTTTCAAAATGAGGTACTAGCCAGCGGGCATCGGTAGAATATCTATGGAAACCAAACCCCACTTGATCATACATACCACCATTTCGCATGGATCTAAGAGAATGTTCGGCCATGGAGAGAGCATGAGATGTACCAGTTTTCTTCCAGTATTTTATAAGAAATGAATAATCATGGGCTTTAGGGAATTTAGGTGCTTTCCCAAACCCCCCCTGCTTTTCATCATATCGACTTTGAAATGCAGTAAATGCCCTTTGGGCTGCATTTTGAGAAATTTCGCCTGCACTGGTTCGATTGGTTTGATTTCTCTGAAGTCGTCTGGTAAGATTGGATGCATCGGTAATAAGCGAATCACGATTTGATTGCCACATATTTTTTACTTTAGGGATAAGTTCCATCATGCCAATACGCTTACCCCTGGATGTTTTTGGAAAATAAGTACCAGTAAAAAAAGGCTGTTTATCCGGCGTCATAATAACTGTCATTGGCCAACCACCCCTATTATTCATCATTTGCGTTACTTCCATATACACATTATCAATATCAGGCCTCTCTTCTCTGTCCACTTTTATACAGACAAAAGCATCATTCATTTTCGCCGCAACCTCATCATTTTCGAAGGATTCATGCTCCATCACATGGCACCAGTGACAGGTGGTATATCCAATAGAGAGAAAAATTGGTTTATCTAGCTCTTTCGCTTTCGTGAATGCTTCCTCACCCCAAGGGTACCAATCTACCGGATTGGCGGCATGCTGCAGCAAATATGGACTATCTTCAAATACCAAACGATTCCACAGTTCACCTCCATCTTTTGGTATTAATTGTAATTCACTTTCAGATGGTGGAATAGGCCGACCCTGTTCATCTAAATTATATTGGTTTTGGTTTATAGTAATATTCTCTGAGCCCACTAGAAACCCTCCTACCATTAGTAAATATTTAATTGAATTCATGATACTAATAAAATAAAGGGGTAATATTCGGTTTTTGGGCTTGGATGGTAAAAATATTTTTCAAGAGATTTTCTCCCGATTTAAATTTAACCAGATCAGAACAGAAATATTCCAGCAGAGGCTCTCCTTTGTCAACATATTCACCAATCTTTTTATGGAATAGTATCCCCGTACTGTAATCAATTTTATCATTTTTCTGAATTCTTCCCCCTCCTAATTGAACCACCGCTTGACCCAACTGCAGAGTATCCATCTCTACAATAAAACCATCTTCCTTAGCAAATATTTCTTTCCTGAATTCAGGTTCATGAAGCTGAGGAGTCCCGAACATTTCAGCTCCACCTCCATGGGCAATGACCATCTCTTTAAATTTTTTGAGAGCTTTACCATTTTTAATGTTGGACTTCAGTTTTTCTTTTGAATTTTCAATTCCTGCAATATCTAAGGCTTTCTGCCCCAAATGATATACAACTTGCATGAGATCGGGCGGTCCATTTCCTTGCAAGCATTCTATACTTTCAAGCACTTCACACCAAAGTCCGGCAGTATTACCTAATGGTTGATTCATATCTGTAAAACAGATAGATACTTTTAGACCATATAATTCTCCCACTGTTTTAAGAAGTTCTCCCAGTTCTTTTGCTTCAGAGATGGTTTTCATAAATGCACCATTCCCTATTTTGATATCCAACACTAACCCTTGAATACCTTCCGCAATTTTCTTGCTCATGATACTTCCACAAATAAGCGGGAAAGATGCCACCGTATTGGTAACATCCCGTAAAGCATATATTTTTCTATCAGCAGGACATATTTCTTCAGTCTGCTCCATAATAGAGATGCCTACCTTTTCCACTATTTGTTGAAAGTCCTTTAAAGAAAGTGCTGTTTTATATCCGGGGATTGCTTCTAATTTATCAATTGTTCCTTGCGTGTGACCCAGTCCTCGACCTGCTAACATAGGAATATACAATCCACAAGAAGCTAAAAGGGGACCTAGAATAATTGAGACTTTATCCCCAACTCCACCGGTGCTATGCTTATCTAGAACCAATCCATTCAAGTGAGAGAAATCAAGGGTTATACCGGAATTCAACATGACCTTGGTATATTCTAAAGTTTCTTCATGAGACATTCCATTTTGGAAAACTGCATTCAACCATGTGGTCATTTCATCGTCAGAAATCACACCTGAAGTATAACCATCAACAATAAATTGGATATTGCTATTAGATAGAATTCCTCCAGATTGTTTTTGTTGAATAATCATTTCTAATGTATCTAAGATGACAAATACCGAATAACTATTCGTTTAAGTAAATTGCTGCTAAATCAATATATTCCTGAGGACGTTCAAATATCATTTCTTTTTCCGCAGTTTTAACCTCTCGAACAACTTTCCCGGGAGAACCAACCACCAATGAATTTTCGGGGATTATCATATTTGGCGGGATTAATGCACCGGCACCAATAAGAGAACCAGCACCTATTACCGCATCATCCATTAATATGGCACCCATTCCGATTAAACAGTCATCACCAATTGTGCACCCATGTATTATGGCACCATGCCCTACCGTAACATTTGCACCAATTGTAGTTGGAGATACCGCTGTTGTAACATGCACAACCGAATTATCTTGAATATTTGTGCGGTTACCAATTTTGATGTAATGCATATCTCCCCTAATTACAGCACCAAACCAAATATTCACCTTATCACCTAATGTAACCTCACCAATAACCATAGCGTTTTCAGAGATATAGACATCATGTCCCAACTTCGGGTGTTTATCCTTAAATTGTTTAATCATTTATTTTCCATTTTTAATTTTAAAAATATTTATTAAATCAAAATTAATTGTTCTTTGTTCAAGAGATTGCCAATAACAAATAAATATACCAAAAACTCCCAACACAATATTAGGAAGCCACATTGATAATACTGGCGACAATAATCCCCTATCTGCAAATTCTTCTCCACCTATTAGAAACATCCAATAAATAATGAAAAATCCTAAACTGAAAGCCATGCTCACAGCAAACCCACCCTTTCTTACCATCATTCCAAGAGGGGCGCCGATTAGAATAAAAATGATGCTTGCAAAAGGAATTGAAAACTTTTTATGAAGTTCAACCAAATATTTATTAATTGAATTTTTATACGAATTAATTAATGAAAAATCACTTTCGATACCTCTGGAAAGGTTTTTCAATCTGCGTTCAACCCGCGCAATAGATCCTCCTTTTACATTTTTGATAGAATCTGCAATAACCAATTCATAATAGGAAAGAGCTTGTGTTGTACTAATAGGATTAATTGCAGTGAGACTATCAATTTTTGGGGTAATATTTAATTTTTCAGCTTCGTTAATTAGCCTGTTTCGTATTCGATTATGGGTATTTATTATTTTTACCTCAAAAGATTTAATTTTATCCTTGATCATAGCAAAGGTCATTTCACGATCACCTCTAATTTTACTATCCCTTCTACTCATAACCATATTATCTACTGGGATTACTACCTGATATTTTTCAAAATATATTTGTCGATATTCATTTTGTTCACTTCCAGTATATTCATGAATCACTCCATCAAGTAAATGTAAAACTACTCCATCATCTACTGCTGAAATGGTTCCAGATGACGCTATAATTGTTTGTTGTTTTCGTGCTTCTTTATTGCTAAAAATAGTAATATCCTGAAACACTTCTCCATCACGACTTCCAAGGAGAATATTATATTGGGGAATTGCATCAATAAAATATCCTACATCAAAATCTAAATCTGGGCGTTTACGGCTGATATCTGAAGAGAGCATTCTTGCTTTGTGATTCATTTCAGGTAGAATTTGGTTGTTAAAATATATCATTAATCCTGCAATTATACAACCAAGTAGCATTGCTGGTGCCATTAGCTTAAAATAACTCGCCGAAATAGACCGCATAGCTGCAATTTCATTGTCTGAAGACAGTCTGCCAAATGCCATTAAGGTTGCTACTAAAATTGCCATTGGTACTGCCAGAGCAAGGATCCATGCTAGATTGAGAAAAACATATTCCATTATAAGTGAGAAATCCAACCCTTTACCCATAAATCTATCCATACTCCTTAACAAAAAGTTTGCCAATAGAATAAATAATAATACCAATAAAGCCATTAAAAATGGAGTTAAATGTTCTTTAATTATATATTTGCTGAGAGTCTTCATGAAAGGAGCTTATAAGATGATATCCTTAATGAAAATAACTTGGAAATTTAAGAGGAAAGGAATTCAATCCATTATTTTTTCTAATGCAGAATGTTTTAAATCAGGGGAAATCAATTTTGCTTTTTCATAATATTCTTTTGCTTCATTTTTTTGATCAATAATTAATTTCAAGGAAGCTAATTCAACAAAACAATCAACTAATTTTGGATCAATATCTAAAGCAGATAGAAAATGCTGCTCTGCATCCTCATAATCTTTCATTTTTACCATAATCATACCTAAATGATAGTGAGAAATAGAATCGCCATAATTAATATCTAGAGATTTTTCTAGATGAAAACGGGCATTATCAATTTGATTATTACTAGATAGAAGCATACCATATTCACGTTGTACTTCAGATATAGATGGATTCATCTTAATACTATTTTCTAGTGAATGTAATGCCTCATTTATTTTCAGTTGATTCAGAAAGTATTTTGATTGCTGATAATATACATCTGCACAGTGATTCTTTTTTTCCTGTGCCTTTACAAATTGTTCTTTCGCATTTTGAAATTGGGATTTTTTTAATAATTCCTCGCCCTTATTATCTAATATTTCAGCATCTTTACAATCAGAAATTATTGCCGCATCAAAATGTTTTTCTACATTTTTGTAATCATTTTCATCTTGATAAAGAAGCGCTAGTTGTAAATGAGCCTCCGAATAATTTTTGTCGGTATCTAATGCTTTAAGAAAAAGTGTTTTTAAATCAGTTTGCAAATCATCTCATATATTTAGACTATAGCCTTTTCATTCACAGCCACTTCCCCTATTTCTTTCAATAACATTGCCAAATGAAAATGTGCTTTTGAATAATCATTTATTATTTCAATTGCTTTCTCAAAATGCTTTCTGGCATCGTCATATTTTTTCTGAATTTTGAACATGAGAGCAAGATTGTAGTGTGCTTTATAATATTTTTTATCTAAACTAATCGTTTGTTTATAATGATAAATTGCATCATCATATTCTGGCTTTCTAACCAAGGTTCCATCTTTATCATTTTTCAATCCACCAGCTACTAACTTACCTAAATAATAGTGTGCATCAGCAAAAGTTTCGTCAATATCAATAGCTGTTAAATAATTTTTCTTTGCCTTCTCATAATCTTCAGGGTCAATGAGTAATTTTGCAAGATGATAATATGCTAAGGTATGATTTTGGTCAATATCTGTAGCCTTTTCAAGATTGTTTTTTGCTTCTTCAAAATCTTCCAGTTCTGCTAACAATAATCCAAAATGATAATGAGCATCTGCAAAATTCTGGTCCAAATCTATTGCTTTAAGAAAATGTTCCTGAGAGGTTTTATGATCTTTCATTGCATGGAGCAACAAAGCATAATTGAAATGTGCAACCGCAAATTCTGGGCGTATTTCAATAGTTTTCAAGAAGTGCTCCTTAGAATTTTCAAAATCCTTTTGATCTTTTAGAATAAGTGCCAATTCATAATGTGCATCAGCAAATTCTGGATTTATTTGAATTGCTTTTTCTAAATGTTCCTGTGCGTTTGACATAATATTTCCTTTTTAATTTATTATTATTTAGATGTTGCTACCCAAACACCATCCCAATCTTTTGGATCTCTTTTTTTCAAAATTCCACAACGTTCAACATACATATTTGATGCTTTATCATCAGGGTTTCCTTTTTGAGCTTTTTTGAATTGTTTAATAGCATCATCCCATTTTCCTTCATTATAATACTCAATGCCATTGTTAAACATTTCAAGCACTTCAATCATATTGGGAAAAGATTCCTTCGAATGATAGTCCAAAACTTCAAATACACGAACAGGTTCAGTTTTGCCTTTTACTACAACACAATCAACTTGTCGGGTTCTATATGTAGCTTTTAATGCATTAAAAGTATATTCACTCATTAAAATTTTAGCACCATATTTCTTACATGAACTTTCTATCCGAGCAGCTAGATTAACACCATCACCGATTACAGTATAATCCATCCTCTTTG
>JASMKZ010000053.1 GCA_030748955.1 Fidelibacterota bacterium
ATCGGCAAACCATATTAAGTTTACATATCTAATCAAGGAGATAAAAATGAAGAAATATAAACTTATTACAGTTAGTCAAATATTTACTCAAAAAGGTTTAGTAGAGAGAGCAAATAAACAACTAAATGAGTATGCTGAACAAGGTTGGGAAGTTGTTGAAATGCGTAAAGGTTGGAGTGGCTTATTTTTCTCCACTTTATATATATTATTTGTAAATATGGGAGACACTAACTAACCCCCTATAAAGGAACTGTTATGATTCGCAGGCTAATTATATTATTACTTATTGTTGGGTGTTATCCTGTATCTCATATGATGGTTGGAGATGCAAGAGAACCAATATCCCCCTATGAAGTGAAAGTCTATTTAGATTTTCCTGAAGAATATGAAACTATTGCACTTATTGAAGCATCGAGTGAATTTGCCTTCAAAGACCCTTCAATAAATATTACTTGGCAGAGCAAATCAGATAAAATTATTGAAAGATTGAAAGTTGAAGCCTCAAATTTGGGTGCAAATGGTATAGTAATAAAAAATACTGAAAATAAAAATAAACAAAATGTTGCTTTTGATAATGAAGGGGGTGGGCAGGTTACTAATACTCATTTCAAAATTGGAACTGCAACAGCAATCTTTATTAATTAACCCCCTATGATTCGCAGTCTAATTATATTATTACTTATTGTTGGGTGTGACCCAATCACTCCTTGTTGTTTGATAGGGTGTCCAATTGGAGCAGATGTAAATTGCGGGGAATGTTCTTGTGAATGCCGTAACGGTGCTGAAATTGATGACTGTTTTTCATGTGATGGAAACAACTATTTTAATGCAGATGGTTTGCTTCCCAATGGAGATTGTAACTGTTATGGTGCTGTTAAAGATTGTTCTGGAGATTGTGGGGGTGATCTTGTAGAGGATGATTGCGGTGTTTGTGATGGTGATGGTAGTAGTTGTGAATAACAACTAACCCTCTATGATTCGCAGGCTAATTATATTATTATTTATTGTTGGGTGTGAAGAACACGTTAGTATAAATAATGGAATCAAATGGGAGAATAATCTTGATTCAGCATTTGTCATGGCATCAAAATCAAATAAAATTATTATGATAGATTTTATGGCTGAATGGTGTCCACCATGCAAAAAAATGGATAAAATAACTTTTTCAAATACAAATATTATAAAAAAATCTAATGAATTTATACCTGTCCGAATTGACGTTGATAAACAGCATAATATTGCTGAGGAATATAATGGTAATGCAAGAAAGTATGGTGGCTTAGGAATTCCAAACATTCTCTTTTTAGATAAAGAAAAAAATCGTGTTCGTCAAATTGTTGGTTTTCATAATGTCGACCAATTAATGGGGATAATGGATTCTGTATTATTGAAATTATACTAAATCTCCTACTACACATTATTTTTTGCTTCAAGCCCTGCATTTGTAGGGCTTTTTTATTTATCAGCAAACCATATTAAGTTTACATATCTAATCAAGGACTAAAATGAAGAAATTAATACTTATACTGCTGGTGAATAGTTTGTTTATTGGGTGTACGCTTGAAAATTCTAAAAAAGTAAGCGAATCGGATCTCCTTCATAAAGCCAATCCAGATGGTAATTATGGTAATGAAATCACATTAGAAGTAAATCATCCAATTGGCAAGTTATTAGGCTCACCCCAGACTTATCTGGGTGAGGAGGTCTTAGTTTCTGGAGAAATAACTGAAGTGTGCCCTATGCGGGGATGCTGGATAAATGTGAAAGACCCTGAAACAGGTTCGAATATTAGGGTTAAGGTAACCGATGGAAAAATTGTCTTTCCACTTTCTGCAAAAGGCAAATATGTAGATATTCAAGGAAAATTTGCAAAACTGGAATTTACTGAAACGCAGGCAAGAAATTGGAAAATGCATCTAGCCGAAGAGCAGGGTATTACATTGAATCCTGAAAATATTAATATTACTCCTGAAGATTTGGTGGAGTACAGAATCAATGGAACGGGAGCGACTATTTATACCTATGGCTGTAAATAAATATAATGAGCAAAATTATTAAAATACCAGATTCAACAACACTGAAACTTAAAGAATTAATGAATGCTCTTCAGGAAGCAGGTTGTAATTTTGAGGAAAAGTTGAAGGCCCGTAAAATTTTTAAGCTTTATTTAGATGGTAAGGCAGAGATAAACGAAGAAACTACTATGCCTCACCGGAAAAATGAAAAAAAGGCAGCAAAAAGACTACAAAAAATAAATCTAGATTAATGACATCTAAGATGAATCTGCATCACCGAAGCCGGGAACTTTAGGGGACAAATCTACTGGTACAGCAATCATGCAAGATATTGTAAAA
Source organism: Fidelibacterota bacterium (assembly GCA_030748955.1). GTDB lineage: Bacteria > Fidelibacterota > Marinisomatia > SCGC-AAA003-L08 > D37C17 > D37C17. Next base: position 2,355 of record JASMKZ010000053.1, read on the forward strand.
CAGGGTGATCAAACGGAAGCGCAGCTTAAACAGAATTTAGAAAAATTCTTCCCCACCAGCCCAGATTCTCTGTAAATAAACATTATAATTGCCAAGCTCCCTTCAGGCGAGGTGCATATTCAGATATATCGTATATTTGTTTTACAGTTAATCTTAAACCGGTGTCCAGTCATTTAAATGAAATGGTTCATAAATTTCACCTCTGAGAGATTTTTGAATATCAAGAATCATACCAATTATTTGAAGGGGGAGGTATCCGTTTCGTAAAATATAATTCTGCGTGTTTTCAATATGCTGAATACAGGAATGCCAATCTGCTTCTGTGTACGATTTTGTTAATTTATCAATTTTTCCCATTTGATTTTTAAAAATTATCTCGTTATCAGAGTTCGTTGCAGAATAGTAAAGGAGGTCTCTGAAAAATAGTACCGCACAACGGAACAGTTGTTCCATTTGATTGATATCTTTCGTTTTCAATCGAGCGGTGGTATCTATGCATTTATTCCAAATGGATGGATCGCTACTAAAAAAGGCATTTAAAAGAAGAAATAATTTTTCCATTAAATCAGTTGCATTTTCTATTAACTTCTGACTTAGCCTGACATTGCCGCCGGAGATCTGTGCGATGATTGTGGCTTGAACTGTATCTGCACCAGATTGTATGAGCCTCTCCTGTAAAATTTGGGCTGAAATGGGGGGGAAATATGAATTTTGGCAACGGGAATGTATAGTATCCAAAATAGCTCCCGGCTGGGAAGAGGTTAAAATAAACAGCGTTTTTTCTGGTGGTTCTTCCAAAACCTTCAATAATGAATGAGCCGCTTCGGGGCTGGGAATGCAGAGTTTTTCTGCCTGTAAAATGAGAATTATCCGCCATTCATTATTGACTGAGCTCAAAGACAAATCATGTTTCAAATCTCGAATAGAATTAATTAATATGGTATTTGCACCTTTTAAGCGAATGGGAAAATAGGGATCAGATTCTTTCTGCTTTAATAGTTCTAAGTATTCCTTTAAGCTAGATTCGGAGAATGCCTTTTCGGATGAATCATCGCTAGATTTTATTTTTCCCCGAGGCAAAGGGAGAATTAATTTAACATTTCCATTCTGGAATGATTTTGTTTTTTTGCAGGAGGGGCAGCTTCCACAAGATCCATTTTCTGTAGCTGTAGTGCAGTTTAATAGTGCGGCTAACTCCAAGGCATGCCCCTCTTTCCCCACACCTTCCGGACCATGAAACAATAATGCATGGGGTAGTTTCCCTGAATTCCATGAACGAACTAGTCGCTGCCAATTTTTATTATTTATGAGTAAATTAGAGTTAATCATTGCCGGATAAGCCAAATTTCAGGGTTTAATTTATTTTGATTTCCCCATACTTCAAAATGGAGTTTTGATACAGAACCATCTTCAGCTTTCACCACCGATGCTATGGCATTTCCCTTTTGCACATATTCGTTTTCATGTACGGTAATTTTATCAATTTGAGCATAAACGGTACTGAATCCGCCACCATGATCAATTATAATAATATTACCATGTCCACGAATATAGGTAATAGTACTGACTACTCCATCTAAAACAGATTTCACAAAAGCCCCGCTATTTGCCTGTATATCAATTCCCACATTCTCAGTAACTACCCCCGTATTAGGATTTTTGGACGTACCAAATTTTCTAATTATTGGCCCCTGAACTGGCCATGGCAGTTTACCTTTCATTTTAGCAAAATTTCCAGTAGTGGCTTTGTTTCTTTCTGCCCGAATACGCGCCAATTCTTCTTCACGCTTTTTCATGGCTGCTTTATCAGAGTAAAGCTTTTTAATAAGGGCTTCCATTTCAGATATAACTTGAGTTTTAGTAGATCGGGATGCTTCTAGTTCATCTTTATCTCTTTTGATGCTCGCCAAGATATTTTTTCGTTTTTGCTTGTCTCTTTTTAAATTTGCCCCTTCGTTCTTTTTTTCATTCAACAGACTTGTTTTTCGGTTTCGTTCAATGACTAATTTAATTTTTTCGTCTGATAATTCTATCAGGGTTTGTTTCATTTTTTGTCGCAGTATTTTCTCATATTCAGCCAATACATCTAAATATTTAATTCTATAAATAGCATTATTCCAGTCTTCTGCTAAAAGAACCGTTTCTAAAATAGTTGGCCGGCCATGCACATATAAATATTGCAGACGCTGTGTGAGCTGCTTTTTCAGCTTTGCCAATAGGGTTTCCATTTCATGAATTTGTTTTTCTGTGGTCTGAATGAGCCCATTGATATAACGTTCTTCTTTATTGAGTGATCGAATGAGCTTTTCTGTTAAGACAATTTTATTTTCCAAACTTAACAGAATTTCCGTATTGGAAATTGCTTCTTTATTTTTCCGGTGCAGTTTATCTTCAATATTTTTAATTTCGTTGCGGAGAGATTGAAGCTGTGTTTTCCGTGAGTCGATATCTTTTTGGATATCCTTAGAAGATTTTTCTCCAGACCAAAGTTGGTTGGAAAAAATGAAAATGAGGAGGGAAATTATTAAGAAGGAAAGACGAGCTGAGGTCAATTTTTCAAATAGGATTCGTACACTTCTTTGTTATCATGATCGTAGATTAATAATAATTCCAAGGCATCCCTGTGATCAAGCATAGCCATAAGTTCAGCAACGCTTTCATGATATGCTCTTAAAAAGTGCAGGGTCTCCTTATTACTTCCTAATTTTTTATCTAATGTGAGCATTTCTTCATAAAAAGTATTCACGGCAGTATTAACAATTGTCATATCCACTTCTTCTGCATACAAGGCATCCCATGCTTTAAAATAATTGAAGCGCATGCTCCGGAGATACTGGTTACTTTTAACTTTACGTGATTTCTTCCAGCGATCGTCCCAGCCAGTTGACCAATCGGAATCCTTCCCGAAATCTGAAATTTCTATTGCTCGGTTAAAAAATGATGCCCCCCCCATGTATTTCCATGTGTCCATTTCTGTGGCTATAAACATAAATGCATAATAATCAAGGAATGACGCTAATGGTTCAAAAACGGTTGTATAGAACATTCTTCGCCCCTTTGAATAGGGAAATTGAACTCCCTTTGCATAAAAATATTGATCCATTTTATTGCTGAATATTGCCTGGGCATTAACTGTGGTCTGGCTCCCACCTCGGGATACCGACTCTAAAACTAGACGAATATCAACTGTTATTTCTAAATCATTTGTTGTTGCTGAAAATTGAGTGTTTAAAAAATAATTTTCAATATCTTCTGCTAAGGTTGTAAATAATTGCCGGTCTCCTTCACTGATGCGACGCAAATCCAGCTCCGCATTTACTTCTATAAACTGAGCCCAACTAAAGGAGCCAATTAATAAAAAAACAGCTGTGCTGAAATTTAAATATTTGCGGTGATTCATAATCTGTAATTTAAGAATGCTTTTTATGTTTTCTCTAATTTGTTTCATAATAAACGCCCAAGTGGTGAATTTGCTCCCTAATATTATCTGAAGAACATCAAAATATTGGGGAACAAGCTGCACCTTTACACTTTGGATATATTATCAGGAGGGAAGTATATTATTCCCTCATAAAACAAATGTAAATGGAGGACAAATCGATGAAATTGACAACATTAACTATACTTTGCAGCTGTTTCCTTTTATTGGCTTCTCTCGCAAATGGCGAGAATAAATCAGTTGATAAAGATAAATTTATGCGTATTAACCCAAACATTACCAATGAAGACCTTCGTGCTGAATTAGAAAGTTTAGGAAGGGAATTTGATATAGAAAGACAACGAATTAGGGATTTATATGAAGAGAAAATTCAAACATTAAAAGATGAGCGGCGAACAAAAATAAAATCTGTGAAAAATGAATTTGGTGAAAGGCGGGAAGCTATTTTTACAAAATATGGCGAAAACAGAAAAAAGACAAAGCCTGCTATCAACCAAAATATGGAAAAACGGGAAAAAGGTAAAAAGCCGCTTCGTAAAGCGAAATAAATGCCAAATTCAGTACCAATTGAAAAGGATGATATCTTAAGATGTCATCCTTTTTTTATTGTCTTAATAAAATGAGTTACCTCTTCGAAATATTTTTGAAAACTTACACCCAAAATGTTATTGTGATTTGCATTGGGGACAGGCAGAAGTTTTTTATTTTCACTGGGGCATAAATTATACAAAAGTTCCCCCTGGCTGAAGGGGACTATATGGTCTTCCTCTGCATGAATAACAAGAAGCGGTCCTGCATACTTTTTTATCTTTTCTCCATTTAAAAATCCATCTTCTTTAGAAAACCCTGCCTGCTCAGCTGTTATTCCAATTAGCTTAAACAGGGGCTTTTCATCTGCAAATCCGCTTTCAATAATAAGCCCTGCAAAATCTTTAGGATAACGCTGTGATAATTCTAATACAGAAACTGAGCCCAATGACCTCCCCATGAGAATCAGTGGTCCAGAATAATTTTTCTCTTCAAGGTGTTTAAGTAAAAAATCTAAAATAATATGTGCATCTGATTGGGTATTTTCTGCACTGGGCGTACCAGTTGAAAATCCGTATCCACGAAAATCAGCAATAATAAAATTTATTTCTCTCTGATTATAAACTGAGGCAATATCATCATA
>JASMKZ010000054.1 GCA_030748955.1 Fidelibacterota bacterium
TCCATTTTCATCTAAATTATTACCAGTTGCTATGCAATTTCCAGCACAATCCTCATTTACTTCAGCGTATACACAGCCACCAAGTGTCTCCTTACCATCGTTGCAAGCATCTGAATCGTCACAAACAGTTCCATACGGCGCCCAATCTAAGCTAATTATTGTTGTATCACCAGTCGCTTCCAGTTCAGGATACCAACAAGTGCCATATGAATATTCTGCATCCTCTGAGTAATTTGCAGCTAATGGGTCAGTACATCCATACATAGACACAAAGTTGTCATCATCTGCACATTCACATCCACTACAGTTCCAACCAAAGTCTGCCTCCAAGGTAGCACAGGTCAAAGAAGATTGATCACAACATACAGCACCCATACTTGCATCATAATTTTCTATACATGATGTGCAGTCTCCATCTCCCCTTGAATTATCATCAATCTTCCTTGGTATTGGATAATCTGAATCTGATCCATACGACAAGGAAAACCCTCCAAGCAACATGATAATTATTGTTACAGATGTATATTTAAACTTCATTATGATCTCCTCCTGATTGTTTAACAATACTCTTGAATCCCACCCTCTTTCCTGTTTCAAGCTAATGATATGCCCATCCACCATTTCCTCTTGGTAGAAGGGGACAGGGGGATTCCCCACCAAATTCGAAATATAATCGTTAAAAATATTATATTAAGTTTGGTCTGTGGGAAATTTATTAAATAAAAAGAGGGTGTTCCTAGCTATTTTTATAAGGAGAAAAAAAATGTGATGTAGATCACATAAATATAATGTGAGTTTGAAATGCGGATTTGGAATTGCGGAATTATTATTAATTTTAAAATGTACTAAGGAACTTACTCTAAACAGGAATGAGTGACTTGAGAGAAGTGAAAAGTGAATAAAAATACTGATATGGAATTTTTAGTCTTTTTCTCTCTGTTTTTTAAAAAACTCCTGGATCATTAAGGTACAGGCATCTTCCATTATTCCCCCCTTTACAGTGAGTTGATGTTTAAAACGGTTATCCCTGCACAGTTGATACAGGGAACCACAACAGCCTTCTTTTTCATCATACATGCCAAAAATCACCATGTTTATTCGAGCATTTATCAATGCACCAGCACACATAGGGCAAGGCTCCTTTGTAACATAAAGCTGACAATCTTTGAGGCGCCAGTCTTTAATTGTGTTTGATGCAGAAGTAATGGCAATAATCTCCGCGTGGGCCGTGGGATCAGTTAGACTTTCACATTGGTTGTATCCCCGTCCGATAATTTGCCCATTTTGAACAACCACAGCACCAATAGGTACTTCATCTTGTTCAAATGCTTTTTCTGCCTCCCTGAAAGCAACCTTCATCCATTTTACATGGTCATTTTTAATCAGGGTCATTTTTCATTTACCAAATTGAGAATATGACAGGCAGCTACCCCTGCAGTTTCTGTACGCAGTCTATTTTCTCCTAATGAAACAGGTAGAAAACCAAATTTTTCAGATCTCTTAATTTCGGATGAAGAAAAATCTCCCTCTGGTCCAATGAGAATACAATAATCATTTTGGGCAGAAGCCGATTTTAATAAATGCTGATTTTCATCTTCCCTTAAATAGGCAATGAATTTTTCTTTATTACTACAATTTACTATAAAATCTTTTTCTGAAACCATATCATTAATTTTCGGCAAATATGTCTTCAATGATTGTTTCATTGAGGAAATTGCTCGTTTTAATATTCGGTTCAATTTGATATTTTTCCTCTCAGAATTTTCAGTCAATATGAAGCTGATTTCCTGAATTCCTATTTCAACAGATTTTTCAATAAACCACTCAAGTCTATCATGACTTTTTGGAGGAGAAATACCAATATGAATATTGTGATTAGGACGCCCAATATTTTTTTTACTATTAATTATTTTTAACTTGCAATTCCGAGCATTTTCATTTTTAAAAAGTGCCTCATATAATCCGCCATTTCCATCAACAACAATTATTTCATCTCCTGTTTTTTTTCTCAATACCTTCAATGCATGATGAGCTTCATCCTCAGGTAAAATTAAAAAATCATCGTAAATCTGGGTTGAATAAAAATACTGATCCATTAATTATTTTTCTCTAATAAAATATGGTTTAATATTCGAATATCTCCCTCGGGAGAATCAGTTTTTCCTGAGTAAGGTGAAATGTCTAATAGTTTACAGATCATCGGGTAAATATGAATATTTTCAAAGGCTGGAATTTGAAGGTTTGATTTAATATCTGAACCAAAAGCATAGAAAATTCCATGCATATTTGATAATTGGGGATCATATCCATGCATTCCGCCCAGTGTAAATTCGTTTTCATCTATAGCAGATTGTGTAGTTATGAGCCATCCTTCATCAGCTAGTAGCAGAAATTCCCCTGTATTCCCATTATTAAAATGAAACCTTTCTGGAATATCATTTTTTTTCCATACTTTGCAATGAGGAATTTTTTTCAATTCACTAAATAAAGTCTTTCTATATTTTTTTATATGCTTTTTCATATCAAATTGAATATGTGTCCCTCTGCCATTTATATAAAGGTCATCAAGTCTGCTAATATAATCATCTAAAACAATTCTTTCATTTTCACTTACATTGGTCATTCCATGATCGCTAATAACAAAAACATTGAGATCAGAATAAATTTCAAGAGTTTCAAGTTTTTGTAAAAGATAGCCCAATAGTTCATCCATTGCTTCCACCGCTTCTACAATTTCAGATGTAGAAACTCCCTTATCATGCCCCGTCTGATCTGGCTCAGAAAAATACAGCATTGCCAAATGCGGGCGGTCTTCACTGGAAAGGTTAAACCATGAAACTACCGAATCAATCCGTGCTTTAAATGGTACGCTCCCATCATAATATTTAAAAATAGATGGTGTATAACCGTTTATAGGCGCTTCTGACCCCACCCAGAAATAGGATGCTGTCTTTACTCCCTGTCGTTCAGCAGTAACCCAAATAGGTTCCGACTTATAAAACTTGGCATCCCGCACGGTTTCCTTTTTATACAGACTATATTTTTCACGGAATTGTTTATCGTAAAATGAATTGCCGGTAATATTATGCGTACCTGAGTAGGCTCCGGTGGCAATAGAATAATGATTGGGAAATGTCAATGATGGAAAAACTGGGATTAGTGCATCTGCCTTTACACCTTCTAGTTCTAATCGATCAAAATTTTGGGTCTCAGCCATTGTTGTACAATCGTAACGAAATCCATCGAATGAAACCCTTAAGACCTAAGGTTTGTCATTTGCAAAGGTAAGGGAGAAAAATAGTATAAAATATAAAATTAGTCTTCGCACGTTTGTTTTCCAATAAATTTTATGCAATGGGGGTATGGAGGACAGAAGGAATTTCCATAAATTAATATCTTTATGACATTATTTCTTTCACAAAAATATGGCGAAATTGTCCCTGATAAATTATTTACATGAATTAAGAGAGATTCTAATTTTTCAATTCTCAAAAGTTTTTCTGGAATTCCCCCTTCAAAATTATTGAAGCTTAAATTTACTGATGTAAGATTAGTCAACTCTCCCAACTGATTAGGTATTTTTCCAGAAAATTGATTATTAGTAACATTTAATTTTTCTAAACTCTCCCAACCACTTAAGGTAGTTGGCAAAGTTCCACTTAATTGATTATTATGCAAGTCTATTTCAAGCACTTTGCTTAAACTGCCAAGTGAAGAAGGGATATGACCACTCAGTTCATTTGATTCCAAATCTAAATTAACCAAATTAATCAGATTACCCAATTCAGGCGGAATTTTTCCACTCAACTGGTTAAACTCTAAATTTAATCGATATATATTTAAATTCCCCAATTCTGATGGAATTTCGCCCGTCAATTTATTTTGTGAGAGGTTTAAATACTGTAATTTTGAGAGATTACCAAGGGTAGGTGGAATAACACCATCAAATTGATTATTAGATAAGTTCAAATATGTTATTCCTTCCATTTCTCCAAAAGCAAAAGGAATTCTACCGGTAAAATAATTGGATGCCAGATAAACCCATTTTAGATTTTTGAGATTTTCAATTTCATGAGGAAGATATCCTGCAAGTGTGTTGCTGTTTAAGGCTAAATGTTCTAATGATTCAAGTTCTCCAATTTCAGAGGGAATGCTGCCACCTAATTGGTTTGAAGACAAGGTTAGATCCGTTAATTTTTTCAATGCCCTAATTTCTCGGGGGATAACTCCAATATATTCGTTGGATTCTAACGATATTTTTCGCAACTCAGTTAGATTGCCAATTTCACGTGGAATTAATCCTGAAAGAACATATTCCATCCTGCATTCTGTGTTTGTACTAGGTGACGAACAAAATTCAACCAGGCGGCCATTCTCCCAAATTTGCCAGCCAAGTTTAATGGGGTTTAAGTCAGATGATGGAGGGTTTTTTTTATATTGACTATTATTAATGAGTGCTTGTAAAAACTGAATGTCTTTCTGAAAATAGCACTCTTTTTCAATTTCTAAAAATCCAGTATCGCAAGAATATAGAAAAGCACCTGTACAAACCGTAAAACAAAACAATTGGAAAAGCTGTTTCATTTAATTAGCTTTTTTATTTTCATATATTAAACTTTATTTTTTCTTAATAGAAAGTGTGAGAACAAATTTTGCTACAGGTTCGTCAGAAATTTCCGGAACCGTTGCAATAATATTCACCGGGAGATTTTGTCTCTCTCCAGTTTCTTCTGCCGTATTTACTAAGCTTTGAATCGCAATTCCATCCTCACAAACAAAATGAACATCTCCCTCCGCCCTTTTCAAGAAATCTGCATGAAAATCTTTGAATATAAGTGCAATCTTTGATTTACTTGCCTGAATTAGTTTCATTGCTAAAAATCCACCCGTCACATCCGCACCTACAGATAAAACACCAAAGTACATGGAGTTTAAATGATTTTTAGTTCTGCGATTTAATTTGATTTTTATTTCTAATTTCGATTCAGAAATTTTTACAACTTTGGGGCGACAATAGAGAATTAATGGTACTTTGAAAAGACCAAATAAAAGAACCTGCCAGGTTATTTTGGTTGTAGTTTTGATCAGTCTAATTATGAAGTAATTGAATGTGCTGAATATACATAATAATAACGGGAAAAAATTTACGAATAAAGTTGATTAAAAAATCACCTTACATATAAAAAGGTCCCTCAATTTGAGGGACCTTTTTATACTATCCGGCTCCTTCCGACCACTAATGTGGTACCAGACAGCTTATATCCTTCTTCCACCTCCTCTAAGCAAATGCATGGTATTCATAAGCATATAAAAACTGGGTAGCTGTGAGTACACATCTATCACCGAGATTATATGCAATACGCTCACAGTCTGAACGTTTTGTATCCATTACCAATTTGAATTCCAAAATTAATTCATTATCACGATAACCTATACTTTTGAATTCATACATACCCACACCACACTGCGTACCAATTGTTATTTGGGGGGTTTCTTTACAAATTTCCTGCAGGTATTCCGCTTGATTTATTTCTTCTACTAATCTGCTATTTTGTTGTGCCATATTATTAATCCTCATTTACGCTTGGTTAATAATAGAAACTGTGTAGCAAGTATTTTGTGATCAATTTCACTAAAAAAATAGGGTGTGATTTACCGCACAAAATCAATGGCCTTATTTCAAAAATACAACGGTGATTTTCAGAACCAAAACTGGTTCTGATTGAGGATGCTATCGAGGTGCTTCGGGGGTTACTATCGAGGTATCTGCAAGGGAGGTATCTGCAAGGTTTGAAACTGTAGGAAGAATAATTCTACGAAACATAACTTCTTCTTCTTTTTCTGTGTCTTCGAGGAAATCTGTCCAAATAAAAGTGAAATATGATGTTATTTGAAAATGATCGATATCATACACACGTTGTGTACGAAAGGTGCTTTCACCTTCAATGCCATAAGTCCAGGTTCCAGCTCTCTCAACTTGACTACTATCCAAATATTCTATTTTGTAATTTGCAAAATATTGCGGCCCTGAAACCAAAAGGCTATCACCTGAAAATGTATAAACATTGGGTGGTTTTTGCGGATTGTAGATGGAATCTTTTTCAAACATAACCTCATCATCAACTGTCATTTTATCCACTATCCATGTGCCAGACATGAAATGTTTAAAGTCATCTCCGTAAGACAAACTATCTCTTTCCAGATGAATCATTTCACCAGCTTTATTATAAATGTGTTTTTCTAATACATTAGGATCTGGATGGTAACGAACATATACTTTTTTATCACCAAATTCGTATGTTTCCACTACATCTTCAACCATATCGGAACCACAAGATACAATGAAAATAAAAATGATTGAAATAATTTGGAGCTTTTTGCGAAAGAAGATGCTTAATCATGGAAGATAATTTACACTAATTATCTAAAATGAAAAAACATAAGTCAGGAAAGTATGGGGCCTAAATAAAAAAGGGAAGCCTCGGCCTCCCATTTTTATCTGAAATTGACTACTATATCAGCCTAATATGACATTAATAATCAGTATGATGTCCTGAATATTTAAGACCCCATCGTCGTTCATATCAGCTGCAGAGAACTGCCCTGTATCGGGCTCATCCACATCCAGAATAAAATTAATAAGGAAAATAATATCCTGAATATTAACTGATTCATCACCATTAATATCTCCCGGCATAGAAGCACTGCCGGAAACCATCATACTCACTGGTAAACCCGCATTTCCACCGCTGGTGACAAGCCGTAAATACCCCTCATACGAACCTTCTTCCTGCCCATTAGCATCGGCTGTAACCGTCAAGACTTCCGAAGAACCAGCATTCACTTCTCCGGTAG
>JASMKZ010000055.1 GCA_030748955.1 Fidelibacterota bacterium
AATATTATCTGCGCTGGTGCTTTGCATGCTTCCGATGGTTTATTTTTCTGTATTCCGTTTTTCCAAAATGAGAAGGCAAAAGTTAGATAGAAGAAGAGATTTTACAAGAAAAAAAGAAAATTGGGAGACAATGCTTGATTGGCACAAAAATAATATAGAAGAAATTAAAAATGATACAAAACTACCTAAAGATTTGAAGGAAAATGTGATTCAGTGGGAACTGCAAAATATATCAGTGGGTGAAATTATTCTAGATAAAATCAAGAAAAAAATTAAATGAAACAAAAACATTTTATTGACAGCCATAAGGGAGCAACGGCTCCAGCAGTGCTATTACTTATTTGGTATTTTGGGCAATGGGAAAACACCACTGCCTGGATCTATCTGGCAATTCATGGGACCTATGGAATAATGTGGGTCTTAAAATCTGCCATTTTTCCTGATAAAACCTGGGAATCAAAGTGCTCCATCTGGTATGGGCTCTATATATGGGGCGGGCTCAGCATGTACTGGATATCTCCATGGGTTATTATGTCTACCCCTGTTGAGAATTCGCCTATGTTCTTGGGAATAATAGTGGCTGTTTTCACCATGGGCGTATTTTTCCATTATGCCGCAGATATGCAGAAACATGCCCATATGAAATTAAGCCCAGGTAATCTTATAACCGATAGTCTTATGGCAAGATGCCGTAACACCAATTATTTCGGCGAACTTCTCATTTATTTGTCATTTGCCCTCTTGTCTCGCCATTGGGTTCCCCTGGCAGTCTTGGCGGCATTTATGGTTATTATCTGGTTTCCTAATATGCGCCGAAAAGATAAATCCTTGTCACGGCATCCTGAATATGCTGAGTATAAGAAGCGCTCATCTCTACTCATACCGTTTATTTGGTAAGGGTGAGATAAGTTAATTTCACCGGCAAAGAGGCTGGTTATGTTCACCTTCTTTTTTATTACTACTTCTCCGTTTTTAATAATATCTAATACACTTTCTAGTTAGATATTGGTAGGTGATATCCCGTTGTACTGCTGTAAATTATCTCCTTCGAAATTTAAGCGAAATTAAAAGAAATATATGCAGCCATTGATCCAGCCATTTAATGTCTTGTTACCCATGCTGTATGGGATAGCCTTAATTTATTACGGGTTTTACCTTAGAAATGGAAATGAGCAGTCAGGGAAATGGGCGCCTAATATATTGTTGTCTGCTTTGGTAGTTCACCTCTTGTATTTCATTGCCCGCAGTAATTTCCAATATTTCCCTATCACCAATTCCTTTGATTCTCTTTCTATGGTGGCATTCAGTATCGCCATGATACATCTTATAATTGAAAGAACTTCTGGTGAAGGTAAAACAGGGTTCTTTTTCATTTCCATAGCATTTGTTTTTCAGGTATCCGCTTCCATGTTTCATGTGGTTGATATCCATATTCATGAGCTGCTCAAAAACCCCATCTTCGGAATTCATGTATTTTTTACTCTGGTAGGCATTTCAGCTCTGGCAATCTCCGCTATTTATGGGCTCATGTACTGGATGCTGGCAAAACAGATAAAAAGCCATAATATGGGTATCATATACAGGGGTATGCCGCCTCTTGATCAATTAGAATCCATGGGACGTTTATCATCCATTCTAGGTTTGGTATCACTGGGGCTTGGTCTTATTATGGGGCATTTTTATGCGTACCGTGTTTTGGGTATATTATTTCCCTCAGATATGAAAATAATCATTAATGATGTAGCCTGGATATTCTATCTTTTGGGATGGGCGATTGTGAAAATGAAAAACTATAGTGGATTGCGCTTGAGTAAACTGGCATTCTGGGGCTTTATTGCTTATGCTGGGGCGATTATGGCAGCAAACTTTATATCCACATCTTTTCATCAATTTAATTAATGTCAGAACAACTCATCGTCATTGGATGGAGTCATAAAAATGCTCCCGTTGAATTCAGGGATAAACTATTTTTATCCAAAGATGAAATTCAAGGGTTGGTTAAAGAAGCAGTTCAAAAGGATTTCATTCAGGAGGTAACCATATTATCAACCTGTAACCGCACGGAATTTTATTTTGTATCTGCTAATACGAGTCCCTTAATTAGCTGGGTGAAAGAATGGTATAATGACAATTTAAAGCGGGATATTGATTTTTTAAAATGTGAGCCATATACTCATCAGGGAAATGAGACAATAAAGCAATTATTTCGAGTGGCATCTGGAATGGAAAGTATGATGCTAGGTGAGAACCAAATCTTAAGTCAGGTAAAAACTGCCCATGAACATCTGCTCATGAGCAGTAGCAAGACCCCTTCATTAAACCAATTATTCCGGGATGCAGTAAGCTGTGGCAAGGCTGTACGAACGGATACGGATTTATGCCGTGGAGCAGTATCTATCAGCCTGGCAGCAGTTGAGCTTGCTAAACGGATTTATTCCAGCTTTCAAAAACAGAAGATTTTATTGGTGGGGGCTGGTGAGTCTGCGGAACTAACTGCCAAACATTTTCAAGAAAATGGAGCCACCCAATTTATTATAGTAAACCGAAGCGAGGAGAGGGGCAAGCGGTTGGCAGAAAAATTTTCGGCTGAATATGCTAAGCTATCAGAGATTCCTGAACTATTGAAGCAGGTTGATATAGTAGTTGCTGCCACCCATTCTAAAGAATATCTGATTACCATTAACCAGGTAAAGCAGGCATTGGATGCTCGTCAATATAAAAATCTGCTCATGATTGATATAAGCACTCCTCGGAATATTGACATAGAAATTCATAAAATTCAGGAGGTATTTCTTTACGATATTGATCATCTGGAGGATGTTATTTCTGAAAACCTTATAAAACGTAAAGATGAAATCCCGTCTGCTGAACGGATTATTAAGGAGCATAGCAGAAAATTTATATCTTGGTTTAAATCTTTAGAGGTTAAGCCTACCATTTCATTGCTCACACAGTATTATGAAAAAATAAGACTGGAGGAATTGCAGCGTTACGAGCATAAGGTGTCAGAAGATGAAAAAAATGCTATGTCAAAACTGTCTAAGGGTTTGGTGCGGAAATTACTCCATTATCCTATTTCTCACTTAAAAGGAATGACTGATGGGCAGGAATTAGACCCTCAAACCATTGATACCATTTGGAGATTATACCGCCTGGAAGAAATGAAAGATTCTGAGGTTGAAAAAAGTGAATAAACTGATAATAGGGACCCGCGGAAGCACTTTGGCTTTAAAACAGGCCCATTATGTACAGAATCTACTCCAATCGTTACATCCGCATATAGACATAGAGATAAAAACTATCCAATCATTGGGCGATATTAGGCAAAAAACGCCATTGCCTGAAATAGGTGCAAAAGGGCTGTTTACTGCTGAAATTGAAAGCGAATTATTAAGCCAGAAGATAGACTTGGCAGTTCATAGCCTTAAAGATCTTCCTTCTGTATTACCGGAAGGGTTAACATATACAGGTTCTCCTACAAGAGAAGATGCTCGGGATGTATTTATTTCCCATAAATGGAAATCGGTAGAAGATGTGCCTACTAAGAGTACCATAGCTTCAGGCAGTACCAGGCGAAAAGCACAATTTCTGGAGCTGCGTTCAGACTTGGAATTTGCTGATTTGAGGGGAAATATTGAAACCCGCCTGAATAAATTGAAAACTAAGGGATGGGATGGTGTGATTATGGCAGCAGCGGCATTACACAGGCTGAATATGTCAGATCACATTACCAGCTATTTAGATCCCCTTCAATTTGTTCCAGCTGTGGGCCAGGGTGCTATTGGGCTGGAAATAAAGCAGGGAAGAGAAGATATAAAAAAGTTAATAGATTCAATTATTGATAATGAAACCACCAAATGCTGCCAGGCTGAAAGGCTGTTTTTAGCCCATTTAGAAGGCGGATGTTCCACAGCCATTGGTTGCTGGGGAAGAATGGAAAATAGACGTTTTGTAATTACGGGATATGCTGCAGCAGTAGATGGTTCTAAAGTATTGCGTAAATCCTTAAAAGGAATGCCAGATGAATCTGGCCGATTAGCCAGGCAGTTAGCCGAAGCATTTGAACAGGCAGGCGCCAGGGAATTATTGGCCGGGTGAAACCTGTTATTTATCATACTGGGCTTACACCTCCGCCGGAAATTCAATATAATGATTTTGATATTTTGCATACACCTACAATTATGGTAGAATATAATCATCATCATATTCCCCAAGATATAGTTGAATGCTTAAAGTCGAACCCAGTAGCAGTTATTATGAGTAAGAATGCGGTTTCTGGATTAAAGAAATGGCTGAAAAAATATAATTTATCTGTGGAAGTTTTTGGAGATACACCATTCTGGACAGTGGGTGAACAAACCCATCAGAATTTGCTGGATGAATTATACATTAAATCTTGGCATCCAAAATTAATGACTGGAGAGGGTATCATTCAATCGTTGATTGAGAAAGATCAAAATAGAATTTTACTTATTTCTGCCCATGAACCGCAGCAGAATTTTATTGATGGATTGAGTAATGCAGGCATTCATTTTTTTCATTTTCCTACTTATACTACCCAAATTTTAAGCGATGCAAAATTAACAGCTGAATTTGTAGATGATGAAAATAATTTTATGGTTTGTACATCGCCTTCAACGGTTGATGGTATTTTGAAAAGTTTATCATTAACCCATTTGACTCATCTCAAAACAAAATTAATAAGTATTGGGCCCACTACCAGCAGTGCCATTTGTGAAAGAGGAGGGTCTGTATATCATGAATCTACTGAGCAGAAAATCTCCACTTTATATTCAGAAATAATTACAATGGATTGTAGCCATGAACAGCCGTGAGCGATTGTTAGCAGCCTGTAAAATGGAAGCATTGAATCGGCCTCCACTGTGGGTCATGCGTCAGGCAGGCCGCTATTTGCCTGAATACCGTGCAATTAAAGAGCAGCATAGTTTTGTAGAAATGGTGAAAGCACCGGAGATTGCCGCTGAAGTTACATTGCAGCCATTAAAACGGTTTGATTTGGATGCCGCCATTATTTTCAGTGATATTTTGGTGATTCCTGAAGCATTGGGACTACCCTACTTTTTTAGAGATAAGGGTGGAATAGAAATGTCAGGGAAAATTGAAACGTCAGAAGATATAGAAAAACTGGATGAGGATGGAATAGTCGAAAAATTAAAATATGTGGGTGATTCATTAAAACTGACCCGTGCACAATTAGGCAATGAAAAAGCGCTTATTGGCTTCTGCGGCTCCCCCTGGACAGTGGCTACCTACATGATAGAAGGGGGCAGTAGCAGGGACTTTTGTAGATCAAAATCAATGCTCAGTGATGCGCCCGAATTATTCCACTTACTATTAGAAAAAATTACCATAGCATCAATTGAATATGTAAAACTTCAAATTGCATCAGGGGTTGATGTGGTGCAAATTTTTGATAGCTGGGGCGGCGCACTTTCAATGGATGCGTTTTGGGATGGGTCTGCTAAATATATGAACCAAATTGTAAAAGCAGTGGGAGATAACATTCCCGTCATTATTTTTTCAAAAGGCTCTCATGATAAAATTAATGATCTGAAAAATATTGGGGGAAATGTATATGGTGTGGACTCATCAGTTGCTATCTCAAAATTCTGGGATGATTTAGGGGGAGAATTTGCAGTTCAGGGGAATTTGAACCCAGATTTTATGAGCACAACTCCTGAAGATGTAAAAGAGGAAACCCTTAATATATTGAATGAATTTGGAGGAAGAAATGGATTAATTTTTAATTTAGGGCACGGCATAAAACCAGATGGGAAAATCGAATGCATGCATGCATTGGTAGAAACCATAGTAAATTATAATAAAGATAACCATTTAACAGAGTCTACATTACCGCAATGATTTCAAAAAAAATAGTACAGGAAAAATTTAGGGAAATTCAGGAATCTATCTGCTTTGCATTAAATGCAGAATCCTCCCAGGAATTCAAAGAAGATAAATGGAATTATGAATTGGGAGAAGGGGGTGGTATTACTCGAGTATTTTCTGGAGATGTTATTGAGAAAGGGGGAGTAAACTTTTCAGCGTTAAATGGAAAGCTCAGTGACAAAATAGCTGCTAAACTGAAAGGCGGGGATGAGAGAGAATTTTATGCCACCGGAGTTTCATTGGTCATTCATCCTAAAAATCCATTTGTTCCAACTGTTCATATGAATGTCCGTTATTTAGAGCGAGGTGAAAAGCAATGGTTTGGCGGTGGAATTGATCTCACTCCCTATTATCCGGTTAAGACAGATATTATTACTTTTCACAAACAGTTGAAGGTGGTTTGTGATAATCACAATTCTGCATATTATCCAGAATTCAAAAAACAATGTGATGATTATTTTTTCATAAAGCATCGTAATGAAGCCCGGGGTGTGGGGGGAATATTCTTTGATTATTTATCAGATAATTTAGAGAAAACCTTTGAATTTGTACAGGATGTTGGTAATGCTTTCAATAGTCTTTATATTCCCATGTTATCCAGCTACAAAAGTAAAGTATATTCTAAGGAGCAGAGAGCATTTCAGCAAATCCGTAGGGGCAGATATGTAGAGTTTAACCTGGTTTATGATAGGGGAACTTTATTTGGCTTAGAAACGCAGGGGAGAATTGAATCAATACTTATGTCTCTGCCGCCCAAAGTACGATGGAACTATAACCATCAGTTAAAAGCAGGATCTCCTGAAGCAGAATTATATAAATTTTTATCCCCCCAGGATTGGGCGAATATGGAGTAAGCTATGAAAACGGCAGTTGTATTAGTAAACCTGGGCGGACCTGATAAGTTAGATAATGTAGAACCTTTTT
>JASMKZ010000056.1 GCA_030748955.1 Fidelibacterota bacterium
CAGCTAGTGTATCCATACCAACAATTTTCTTTACCACATTCTGAATTTCATTGTATAATGCATGTCCTTTATTTGCGCAGTATTTCACATTCCAACCTGACATTTACAAATTTGAGGAGTTTGGCATCTTTAAGACGATTCAGTGATACTCGTATAGCATTGGTAGATTCACCAAATTCTGTAGCTAAGCTCCGGAGATTGGCATGAGTTCCAGGATTTGGAAAAAACTTAAAGAGGAGCTTTAAACGCCGTTTTTGATGTAATTAATGAATCTAACATAATAATATTACTTATTTTCTATACTTCCTGGGTATAAAAGATGAAATATTTTCCAATAACAACAATTTAATTTTATTCAATTTTTTCTTATCATCATTTTTTGAATTTTGAATATATTCAAGCACAAATGCGAGTACCATCCCCAGCCCAATCCCCAAAAACCCTGCCATGATAACCATAAGTTTC
The DNA here is from genome assembly GCA_030748955.1 of Fidelibacterota bacterium. GTDB lineage: Bacteria > Fidelibacterota > Marinisomatia > SCGC-AAA003-L08 > D37C17 > D37C17. Next base: position 466 of record JASMKZ010000056.1, read on the forward strand.
TTTTTAGGTTTTGATGGATATAAAGGTATATTTGGATTATCAAGAATTATCACATATTCCGATTCTTTCACTTCTTCTATTTTAGCTGTTTCCAATTGTTGTTTTAAAGTAGTAAAAACACCAATGAGCACAGCCACATCCCGAGTTAATCGTTCCTGCTCCAATTGAAGTTGGGGAGATTCAAATATCCTTCTATTTCGTTCTCTAAAGAGTTTTAATGCCTCTTCAGCCTTTTCCAACTCAGATTCAGCATCTAAAAGTCTCTCCTCAATAAATTGTCGAGTTTCTGTGGTTTTTCTGGCATTGAACTGTCGCTGATGTAAATCTAATTCTTCCATAACTGTACTGGCGAGGTCAGCTGCCAGTTTAGGTTCAGATGCAGAAATTTCCAATTCAAAAAGAGAGTTAGATTTTGTCACTTCAATCATTCCAGTGACTGATTCTATACCCTGAATTAGTAAGGTGTCAATTCCATATTCAGGCTTGTCATTCCCATAGGTAACAATTTGCAAAAGTTCCTTTTGAGGGCCAAACTCTTCCGTATCAAAACGATGTCTTAATAAGCTCTTAGCCATTTTACGACTTTTTATAACCTTTTCATACGACCAATTTGGGTTTGATTCTCCCCTGGGAATAGCAATTCCAAACTGAGATGCCAAACCCAACATCTGAGATTTGTTTTCACTTGATCCTGAAGACATAAATGTTGCATGGGAAACATAGGTAGGATTGACAAAAAATAGGACATATATAATAGTAAAAATACATATTATTGTTGGAGTAATAATTATTAGTTTAATGTTCTTTGCTAAAACTAATAATATATCTAAGAGAGAAAAAGAATCTTCCTCAAATGGATTTTGAGATGGAAAATGTTGCTGAGGTTGAAGAGTTTCCGGGGTCATAAATCTAAATTACATATATTTTGGCAGAGCTATAAAGTTAAATGAATAAATAATTAAATTGTACATACAAATTATAAAGTTATTAAAGAAAATATTGACGGATCATTAACTACATTCCTGCCTTTTAATTCCATCAACTCCATTAAGAATGCATACCCAATAATATTTCCTTTTAACTTGTTCACTAACGCTCCTGTTGCTTTTGCAGTTCCACCAGTAGCTAATAAATCATCAATAATAAGTATATTCTCACCGGGATTAATGGCATCCGTATGTATTTCAACCGCATCTGATCCATATTCAAGCGCATATTCTTCGTTTAATGTCTGAGATGGTAGTTTGCCTGGTTTTCTCACCAGTACTAATCCTGCATTCAACCGGAGAGCTAAGGGTGCGGCGAAAATAAATCCCCTGCTTTCAATCCCAACTACTTTATGAATATTTTTATCTTCAAAATATTGAGTAAATTGGTCAATTACTTCCTGAAATACCTCTGCATTCTGCAACAGGGTTGTAATATCTTTAAACTGAATTCCCTTTTTGGGAAAATCAGGAATATTTCTGATATTATTTTCTATTTTATCTGTGTTCATTTTTTACTCAATTTTATTTTATATTCGGAACCACATCTGTTATTAGTTTTTTAACATTTTCCACATTCTTTTTCATAACTGCATAAATCATTTCCATAGAAACATCCTCCTCACTTTCATGCCAGCAATCATAGTCTGTACTCATTGCAATGGACTGGTAATGTAAACCTCTCTCATTAGCTAAAACTACTTCTGGAACAGTTGACATATTTATAATATCGCATCCCCAGGAACGAAACATATTGCTTTCCGCTATTGTACTAAACCGAGGACCTTCAATAGTAAGGACAGTCCTGTCTGTATGGTAAATAAATCCCAGGGAATCACAGGACTTTATTAATTCATTTCTTAAGTCCTTACAAAATGGTTTACCCATCGGTGTATGTTGAACTTCGGAGCTATCAAAAAAGGTAGAACATCGATTAGTGGTTCGGTCAATAAACTGGTCAGGAAAAACAAAATGACCCGGTTCAATTTCCTCTCTCAATGAACCACAGGCTGTTACGGCAAGGATATGTGTGCAATTTTCATTTTTTAATGTTTGAATATTTGCCCGATAGTTTACATTTGTGGGATTTATTGTATGCCCGGGGCCATGTCTGGAAATAATAACTACCTGTATATCTGAAATATTTCCGCAAATTAACTGAGAGCTGGGGTTTCCATATTCTGTAGATACTTCCTTTGAGGTATAACTTTCAATAAAGGCAGGGTCTTCCATGCCTGATCCGCCAATAATCCCAATTTTAATTGTGTTTTCCATCTCTTTGCTCTTTCAAAGATTTTGAATATGGGTAATGTGCAATACCCTGCTCTGTAATAATCCCGGTTACTAAGTTTGCAGGTGTTACATCAAAAGCGGGAGTAGATACCTCTATATCTTCACCAGTAAATTGAATATTTTTTATTCTTGTTACTTCCCTGGGTGAGCGAGATTCTACAGGAATTTCTTCACCAGATTTTATTGCATAATCAACAGTGGACAAGGGAGCAGCAACATAAAAGGGTACCTTATGATAATTGGCAAGTACAGCCAGACTGTATGTGCCAATTTTATTGGCAGTATCTCCATTTGATGCAATTCTGTCAGCTCCTACAAAAACAGCTGAAATACTGGTATTATTCATCGTCTGAGCTGCCATGCTATCTGTCAATAAAGTAAATGGTGTACCTGTTCTCTTTAACTCCCATGTATTTAATCTTGATCCTTGCAATAAGGGTCTAGTTTCGCAAACATGTACCTTTAAGCTTTTTCCCGATGCATGAGCATATTGTATCACACCCAGGGCAGTTCCAATACCACTAGTTGCTAATCCACCCGTATTACAAATGGTCATCACCTCTGAATTATTACTGATCAAGTCAGCTCCGTGTAAAGCTAAAGCATGACAACGATTTATATCGTCATTTCTAATTTCATGTGCTAATTCTAACAGAGCTTGTTTTATCTCCACTACATTCCCAGGGTGAGAGGCAGCCAATTTTTTCATTTTCCCTACAGCCCATGTTAAATTTACAGCAGTTGGCCGAGTTGCAGATAATTCATCTGCATACGAATAAAATTGAGCAAGAAAATCTTCCCTGTCTTTACTGGTAATTTCATAAGATGCTAATACGCTGGCATACGCTCCGGCAACCCCAATTGCAGGTGCTCCCCTAATTGACAAGCGATAAATAGCATCCATCACCACTCTATAATCATCCGTTACAATATAAACTTCTTCTAACGGAAGCCGGGCTTGGTCAATCATTTTAACCCTGCCGTCTGTCCAAGTAATAGTTGGAGTTAAATCAATTAATGGTTCAATTTGCGTTTGTTTCAACTTGTCCATTTTGATTTGGATTAATAATTACCTTTAGAGAGTCCTCCCCAGATCGAACTAATGCAAATCCCATTTGAATATCTTCAATACCAAGTTTGTGGGTAATCATTCCAGCAACATCTACTTCATGACAAGAGATAATTTTCAATGCTTCCTTTAATTCTTCCGGAGAATTGGCATAGGTAGTAGTGAGAGTCTTTTCATGTTTGAAAAAAACATCATTTACTGAAATAGGAATATTAATACCCGGTTCAGTTGGTGCAAATAACAGTACTTCCCCTCCATCATCTACGGCTTCAATTCCTGAAAGAATTGCATTTGGATTCCCTGTTGTCAGAATCACTTTATCGGCTTTACTCCCCGTTTTTTCTAACAGATGTGTTTCCACATCCTCTACAGTCGCTGCCGTAATATCTGCCCCAAATTTTTCCGCCCACTTTAGCCGTTCCGGGTTTATATCAATTGCTGCAATGTATTTTGCTCCTTTTGACCTGGCCAATGCAATATGCAGAATACCAGAAATACCGCTTCCAATGACTATAACTGAATCATTTTCTTTCAAATTAATTCGATTTTGTCCTCGTATAACGCAGGATAATGGCTCAGCGAAGGAAGCCTCATCATAGGTTACATTATCCGGAATAGGGAACACTCCAAAACGGGTATTTATTTCAGGCATTCTAACATATTGTGAAAATCCTCCCGGGTCAAAAGTAGTTGATCGCAAGGTTGAACACACCGTTTCTTTGCCACGCTGGCAGTACTTACACTCCATGCAGGGTACATGATGAGAGGCTGCAACCCTGTCTCCCTCTTGAATATGATGTACTCCCTTTCCTACAGCAATTATCTCACCGGCAATTTCATGACCCAATACCAGGGGGACTTTCTCTTTTCGGTACCATTCCATTAAATCACTCCCACAAATACCGCTTGAATGGACTTTAATCAAACATTCACCGTCCCCAATTTCAGGGATAGGAATATCATGAATGCGAATATCTGCATTACTGTAGTAACTGGCAATCTGCATGAATTACCTTACAGAGCTTTTTGGTATTGCGTAAACGCATCAGCAGGATTTACTCCATCTACAACTACAGAGCGAACTGCCTGAATCATTGATTTGGGATTTTCTGCCTTAAAAATATTCCGCCCCATGTCCACTCCCCTGGCACCATCTTTTATGGCGTTATGTGCTAATTGCAGGGCATCTGCTTCGGGAATTTTTTTCCCTCCTGCAATAATTACAGGAACCGGAACAGATTTAGTCAATTGGTCAAATCCTTCACAGTAATAGGTTTTAATTACATCAGCACCTAATTCCACAGAAATTCGGGAGGCAAGTGTAAGATATTTTAAGTCCCTGTTCATATTTTTTCCCACTGCTGTAACTGCAAGAATAGGGATTCCGTACCTTTTAGCTTTATTAATTAATTTTGAAAATTCTACAATGGTTTGATGTTCCCATTCACTTCCAATATAAATTGAGAATGCTACCATGGATGCATTCATTCTAATGGCATCTTCAATATCTACGCAAAGTTTTTCACACGACATGTCCTCATTTAAAATGGAGTTACCTGAGGACATCCTTAAAACTATGGGAATATTTGTTCTTTTAGGAATACTATATTGCAAAATTCCTCTGGTAATCATCAAACTATCAGCGTATGGTAGCAATGGAACAATCGTTTCTTTTGGCACTTCAAGACCTCCAACCGCTCCCATGAAATATCCATGATCAATAGCTAACATAACAGAACCAGTTCCCTGAGGTAATCCAGGCATTACTCTGTCTAAACGATTATGTTTTCCCCAATGCATATTATTTCCTTTGTTTTATGGGAATGTTTTTCCAGTTTTTGCTGCTGTCAATAAATTCATTTTGGTAACTCTTTATTGACTCTTCTAATTGTTTTCCTTCGCAAGAGAATTATCACTTCCCATTAATACATCTTTGATTAGTACATGTATATCTTTTTTAAATACACTACAGTCAATTGGCTCAATTCAGTTAACTATTTTTTTGCATATATCTGCCACATTGACTGCAAAATATCATCTAATGCAGAGTAATTGGGTTTCCAAGCTAACAGTTCATAAGCCGAGCCGGATGATGCTACCAATTCTGCCGTATCACCAGGCCTCCTGTCAATCAGTTTAAAGGGTATTGACTTACCGGTAATTTCCCTTGCTTGTTGAATTACCTCTAAGACTGAGTAGCCCTCACCTGTAGCAAGATTTACAACTAAATCTTTTCCTGACTCAGATAGATACTGTAATGCCTTTACATGGGCTGTAGCAAGATCAGAAACATGAATATAATCTCTGATTCCGGTACCATCGGGAGTATCATAATCATTCCCAAATACTTCAATATGACTGCGCTTCTCAATGGCAGCCTCCATCACTATGGGTAAGAGATTAGCGGGATTTTTCTCCAATCCCACTATTCTGCCCTCAGGGTCATAGCCTGCGGCATTGAAGTAGCGTAATACTGCGTATTTTATACCCTTTAATTTACTAAACCATTCCAATTGGTTCTCAATTTGAAGTTTTGTATACCCATAAAAGTTAATGGGCTTCAGGGGATGATTTTCATCCACAGGAATATACTCCGGTTCACCATAAACGGCAGCTGTAGAAGAAAAAATTATAGACGGAGTTCCGGATTCTACCATCTGGTTCAAAATGTTAATGGAGCCTGAAATGTTTACAGTAGCATATTTCTGAGGTTCTTCCATAGACTCACCTGCTGCCTTTAATGCAGCGAAATGAAACACTGCCCGGTATGGTTGATTAAAGCACTTTTTTAAATCTGTGTTATTAAGAATGTCTCCCTGAATAAAAGTTGCTCTGTCATCAATATTTTCTTTACATCCACTGGACAGATTATCAAAAACCACTACAGGGGTACCCT
>JASMKZ010000057.1 GCA_030748955.1 Fidelibacterota bacterium
CTCCCTTCAAGCAAACCTCGTCCTTTTGTTTGATAGAAAACTTCACCCAATTCTTCTTCACAATGAGGACATTTAGGGGAAATATCGTTTCTTTTAGATAATGTAAACTCTTTCATTTTAATCTCCTTATATAATTAGCCTGCGAATCATAACAGTTTCTTTATAGGGGGCAATTATTATGGCAACCAACCGAAAGGGCCAGTATCGCCATCAGAGTTTTTTATTAATGGAACAGCTATTGGCGCTTTAATTGCGCCTTGATAGATATATCGAGGCTTTTCATTATTAGGCATATTAATTCTAACTAAGCCAGCAAATATAATAGCCCCTGAACCATATGCAGACATTCTACTTCCAAAATTGTTTTTATTCTGTACAATACCATAGGATAATCCGCCGTACAACCAACCTGCATTAATGTTTAGATGTGAATATTTTGATTTATCATTATGATATGCATCTTGTCCAATTGATAAAGAACAATAGGTAGCTACTGGTTCTTTAGGCCCAAGGTTAAATACACCTATTGATATTTGCCACCCTGTAAACTTTATACCTTCTTTAGAATTGTATGAAAAATTTATACCAGGTGAAATATATTTATGCCATCCTTCTGAATCGTGGCCATAATTATCTATTGTAGAGTCCAATACTGGTTGTGAATATATACACCCAACAATAAGTAATAATATAATTAGCCTGCGAATCATAGGGGGTTAGTGTATTTCACATAATTCATCTGGTATTTGGCTATTACAAAATTCATTGCAATCATAACTTTCTCCCCAATATCTAAGATGAATTGTTTCACTATTCCCTGCGTCAGACTTACATTGAGCTTCAGGTCTCTGTGGGTAACAATTATTTGTATTTGTTTCAGTATTAAATAATACACAAATTCCTTCAGGTTCAAAAATCCCACACCCAACAATAAGTAATAATATAATTAGCCTGCGAATCATAGGGGGTTATTACATAGTTGACCAAAAAACATAGATTAATCCTACAACTGCTAAAACTACCATTATCCGTTCAAAAAGTTTAAATATATTTTCATCTATATTAAGTTCTAAACCTTTAACAGCCGCAGGCATTAAGGCTACTACCACTACAAGCATAGATTTTTCAACTCTAAACCCATTGATATAATTATAAATTTGAGTTAGAATGATAATTAGCAAACAAATTGGAATAATAAATTTGGTCAGTAATTTCTTCATTTATATCCTTGATTAGATATGTAAACTTAATATGGTTAGCCGGCGAATCATAGTGGGTTAGTTAGTATCAACTTCAGGAATTTGAGTAATTATTATATTACCTGTAACCTCAACAAGTAAACCTGTAGCTTTATCTATAAAGTAATAACCCTCACTACTCTTCCCGCTTTGAACTTTCCCCGTACTTATCCAACTTCTTGCGACAGTACCATCACAATTAAGCATTTCAATTCTAAATTCACTTCCATGTCCAAATTTCTTTGCTTTCTGAGCGTCTGAACATGAAAAACAAAATAATATAGTTAATGCAATAAATATTAATTTCTTCATTTTAGTCCTTGATTAGATATGTAATATAGTTAGCCGAAAATATTCTCACCTTTGGGTGATGGACATAAGAATAAAACTTTTGTTTCATCTTTAAAAAGTATCCAAAGTCCATAGATGCCAATAATAGTACCAATAGGAATACTGAGAAGAGATAAACATGATAATATTATTCCAAAAACTCTGCTCCATGCTTTCTTTGTTATTAGTCCATATCCACAAATAAACCCTGGTGCAGCAAAAATAAATAAAACTGTTCCAATTGATTGACCGATAATTGATGTAATTCTTATTGCAGTTGAATCTCCACTTATTTCTCCTGCCATAGGAACAAAATGATTAATAGCAAATCCACCAATTATCATAATTAAACTAAAAGTAAGAAATAATGCTCCCAAAATATTAATATGTTTTTCCATGTCTTTAGGGTCTCTTTGTTGTTTTCCACAATGCTTACATATGATTGCTTCAGTTTGAATTTCTTCAGCGCAGTATCTACAATTCTTCATTTTTATCTCCTTTATTAGATACCTAAAATTACACAAAATAAAAAAGCCCCACAAATGCAGGGCTAAAAGTTTATTTAGGAAGTACTATTTACGAAGTAAAAAATTATAAGAAGTTCGCCAATATTTGCATTATCCAAGCTAAACCCCTGAAATTAGCAGTAGGAGATATGCCCAATAATACCAGAACAATCATTATAATCAATATCATCCATACTTTTTTATTATAACTATCTTGATTCTCCTTCTTCACGCCCACTCTAGTTGACTGTTAAGTCAACAACAATAAGTAATAATATAATTAGCCTGCGAATCATAGGGGGTTAGTTATGCCCTGCCCCCACAAACTGGACCAGTATTAGAGTTAGTATTGTAAGTTAATATAGTATCTTCTTTCAAGTAGAATATGATAAGCTATTTTGTTGATACAACCCCGAATTTATACTGGAGTGTCAGATAAAACGTCCGCTGATCATATTTTCGATAACTGTAAATATCATGGATGACACCGTCATCTGCAGTTTCAGTTATATTCTGCTCATATATGTCAGTGTCCAAAATATCAATGGCTTTACAGGTTAGCTTCAACCTGTCATCAAAGAAAGATATCTGATAGGCCATATCCAGAGTAAATTTGCCATCCGGCCAGACCGTTCCAGTTATAATTTCTTTTGGCAGTTGATAAGTACCGCTGAGTTCCAGATCCCCTCCGGTTGGAATCTTGAACATACTGATGCCGCGTATTATACCGCCGGATGTACTGCCATTTTGATCATCCTCTGTTCCACCACTAATTATAGATTTATAGTAATTCCCGGTAAATGTCAGGTCCCAGATATTAAGTGGTGATACTTTCAGCATAATGTCAACACCATTTAAACTTCCTTGTCCTGAGTTATTAAATGTGACCGTATCAATATCATCATCCCATAGTATCACATCTTTGATATTGTGATGATACAGGCTCAAATCCGTTTTATATTTATCTTGTGTTAAGGCATAACTGAGCTCAAATGCATCTACAAATTCCGGTTTCAGGTCCGGATTACCAACACTATCAACTTCACTGGTATACTGATTTTTTGGAAACGGATCCAACATCTTCAACTCTGGTCTGTTTACCCGGCTACTGTAGCCAAACTTCAGATTAGAATAGGAGCTGAATATATATGCCAGATGCGCAGAAGGATATATGTGATCATAATTGTTGGGGGTTTCAATTAATGTTCCGGTGTTGTCAAGACTTACATCTGCCAATACCTTTTCAAAGCGAAGCCCTGCTTTTGACTGCAGGTTTTCCATTAAAGCAAATGTCACTGTACCATACAGGGCATGAATATTTTCATTATATTGAAATACATGAGTACTATTGTCTGTATCATAATTTTTATTATGAGTATTAAAACGGCCCTTATATCCTGTTTCATACTGCAGATTATCACTAAGGTTGTGATAATAATCCGCTCTTAAAATCACTTTGCTCAGGTCAAGGTTGTATCCCGATGAGTCATGTGAAGCTGTGCCAACGGCATCCCGATTTTCATCTTTCACCTGTCCATCATAACTGAGTTCTAAAACCAGCTTAGAATCATTTAAGAAGTTTGTGTACAGACCCAACTCATAGACCTGGGCAAACCCATCCTCTTGTGAATCAACATAAATGGTATCAGTCTGACTGCCGTAAGTAGAATCAAGAGTATTTCGGTAGTATCGGGTGAATTTGGCTTCACTGGCAAAGAGCATTCTGTCCGATATATCGTATTTTGAACCTAGGTTTATAAAATAGAGCTCGTTGTCTTTGACATTTCGGTAATCTTCGCGATCCTCAGCATTGGTAACGCGGTATCCATTGCCCCTTTGTTCCAGCATTTCAGTACTAAACTTGGAAAAAAGATGGAGCTTGTTATTACGATAGTTGAATGTTGAGCCCAGGTTGAGCTTATTGGTACTTCCGGCATTAATAGAAAACTCACCATTATAGCCGGATACTTTGCCCTCTTTCAGGATAATATTCACAATGCCAGTCATCCCATCCGGGTCATATTTAGCAGAAGGACTGGTTATGATCTCTACCCGGTCAATCATAGCTGCAGGTATGGGAACGGCAACAGCACAGGATTTCCGTTCATCACCTAATATCCCCGCCCGTTTACCATTTACCAGTACAGCTACATTCTCAGATCCTCTGAGTGATATTTCACCATTGGGGCCCAAGTCTAGAGAGGGCACTTTTTTCATTACATCACAGCAGGTTCCACCGGAAGTTGTTTTCATCTGATCAATTACATATACTTTTTTATCCACGGTGACCTCATACAGGGGCCTTTCTGCATTTACTTCTATAAGATCAGCCTCCAGGGCTTTCAGCTGTAGAGGGATCTGTCCCATATCTATATCCGGATTCGCCGAAGGATCATATTGAAATGGCTTGCCAATAAAGGGCAGAAATCCAATAAAGTCCACTTCCAGCCAGTACTCACCTGCTGGTACAACTTTCAGGGAAAAAAAACCATTTTCATCTGTTAGCTTTCCAGATTCAATGCCTTCATCCTGTGTCCTTACCAATGCCGCCGCTGCAAACTGTATGGGCTTTTTTGAATCTGCCTGGATTACTATGCCAGTTATACCTGAATTACTCTCCATATCTGCATTTTGTGAAAACCCAACACATAACAAAAAGAAGAGCTTAAAAAACATATGTTTATTATTCATTTTTACGCCTCGTTATTTTCTGTCTTTTGGCAGTTTACAACAAAGGGCAAGTTTTCCATATGCTTCTGGATCTGCCGCTTTATCATTAGCCTGATATCCAGCTTTTGAAATCGCAGTCTCCAGGGCATACACCGTTGTTTTATCATCTAAGTATGTAATGATGACAGACTGGTGTGCATCATTGATTTTAACTTTCTTTATGCCGTCAAGTTTGTTCAGGGCATCTATAATATTTCCTTCACACATTCCACATTGTGTTGTTGGAGTTGCAATTTCTACGGTCTGATATGCACATCCAGTAAGCATAACAGCCATTATGATATAAATAGTATTTTTCATGTTGTCTCCTTTATATAATTATAGAATTATAACCTGTACCTTAAAAATTGATCCAAAATTAAAATCCCATCCTGGATGGATTTTTCATCAAGATACAAAGTATGGTTTAATGCTTAAGTATATGCGGAGTCTAATTCAGGAGCGGCAGAATTTTCTGCAATTCGGTTGACAATTTCTGTCGGATATGTTCTTTAATAATATCAAATGAAAAGTTGGGAAATTGCTTTGCATTAAGATAGAAAGCATGAACAGTGGTCTGGATCGGTTTTATTGATGGGACATATTGAACAGGTTTAGTTGAAGTTTGATCTTCATTAGATGACTTCAAACAGGCACACGTCTGTTTACTTTTAATACAGCAACAGGATTTTTGAATCTGAGTATTACAGCAACTTGGTTTAGATTGTATATTATAAACTCTCTCATAGCAAGACGAAGTCATACCCCCTATCGTTACTGAGCACAATAATGAAAAAGATAATATAATACTTATTAATTGTTTCACTTCGACAATATACTATATTTAGACCTAGTTATCCTATTATTCTATTGATGATTATATTAAGAGAGCATAAATGCAAAATAGGATTTATTCTACATTTTTATAACTGAATCGTACTTTGCAATATATACAAGTAAAGGAAAGTCCAATATGCTAACTAAATACTAGCCTTCTTACGTTGCGGGGAAAATAGTCACAATGACAGATTTATATGCAGGTGTCTGACTTTGAGAATCTGGTATTGCTGGTATAAGAACATTACTTTCAGGGAAATATGTGGCGATATTCCCTGATGGAAGGAGATAAGATTTGACATGAACATCTTGCATTATACCTGTATCATTTTTGATGTTCACACAATCCCCATCATTTAGTTGTAGTTCTTGCATATCAGTTGAATTCATAAGGACAACCCATCGATCTGAAACATTACGGAAAGTATCAACATCTTCATATATAATTGTATTAAACTGACCCTCACTACGAATACTGGCCATATAGAACTGCCCTTTAAGTAAATTCATTTTTGGGATGGGCACTGTAGTAAAAAATGCCTTTCCATTACTAGTAGGAAATAAAGGTTTATGGAAAGTCCTTCTTGATATATGAAATTCCTCTTTTGTATCATCTATAGTTATTAACTTATTGAATCCTGGTACAATATGCCCAATAGCCTCACGAATATTTCGATGCTTTCTAAAGGCTGAAAAATCAACTAAGCCAGTTCCAACAATGGATTCAGCCATTTGAGCAATAATTTCGACCTCCGAACGCACATTATTAAGGCGAGGACAGCCACCATCACTCATACGTATAAAATTAAACATGGACTCCTGTGTGGTAGCCTGCAACTCTTCATCTCGAGCTAATACTGGCAATATTAAGGTATTTTTACCACGCCCTCTAAAATGACCCTGATTCAAGGTTGTGG
>JASMKZ010000058.1 GCA_030748955.1 Fidelibacterota bacterium
GTCTTTTTTGGTGAGTTTACTCCATGATTGAAATGCGTCTTTTGCAGCAGAAACGGCATGCTCAATATCCGTTGTATCACTATCAGGAATTTGTGAAAATACTTTCCCATCTACAGGAGAAGGATTATCAATATAGTTGTTGGAAGCTGGTTCAGCCATACAACCATTTATATAGTTTTTAATTTGAATCATGAATATCGAAAATTGAATTTTGAATTAAGAAGTGACATTTTTTTGAGCAGTCTCTACAGATTTTACAAAAATTGAAATAAGTTCATTACATTCATTTAATGCTGAATTTACTTTTTCTTTTGAAATATTATTATCTGTTTTTTCAATAATATTTAAATTGATATGGGATTCCCGTAGTTCTTTTAAAACAATTTTAATTTTATGGATGAAATCTTTTCTGGATTCTGCAGATTGTGCCTCGCCATAGTTAAGAGCTGGCGATGTAGAAGACCTCAGTAATTGTTTGCCTAAATAATTACTGGCGTAAGATTTTTCTAATGATTTAGTTAGGTTAATCATTTCAACTGAAAAATTTATTAGTCTTTCTTCTAAATTGAATTTGTGATTTTGGGACATTATTTGTTTCTCCATTATTATTTGAACTTAGAATACTGAATATCGAATATTGAAAAATGAAGTAATTACTTTTTACTTCTTCATTCAGAGTTCCTTGTTCAGCATTCATAACTTTTCTTAAATACAGCAACATCTTTTTTTAATTTGAACTTAGAATACTGAATGTCGAATATTGAAAAATGAAGTAATTAATTTTTACTTCTTCATTCAGAGTTCCTTGTTCAACATTCATAATTCTTCTTAAATACACGAAAGTCTTCCACCATCTACAGCAAGGCTGACACCATTAATATAGCTTGCAGAGGGCGATGCTAAAAACGCTATGGCCTTTGCCGTTTCTTCTGGAGTACCAAAACGCTTTGATGGTACTGTTGATTTCATAGTTTCTGCAACCATGTCAGTTGAAATATTTTCTGTGCTGGCTTTTGCACTTATCAATGATGATAATCTTTCTGTATCGGTAAATCCGGGGAGAATATTGTTTACAGTAATGCCATGGTTTGCAATTTCAAAAGACAATGTTTTTGCCCAAGAAGCTACTGCACCACGAATAGTATTGGAAACTCCTAATCCAGGAATTGGTTGTTTTACCGATGTAGAGATGATATTTATTATTCTGCCATATCCATTTGCTTTCATACCTTCAAAAAGCGATTGAAATAAAATATGATTACAAATTAAATGGCGATTAAATCCTTGTAGAAATTCATTCGTATCAGCAACTGTAATAAGGCCACCTTTAGGGCCACCTGAATTATTGATAAGGATATGATAATTATTCCCATCTTTAATATGATGTTCAATTATGGATTTTATTTGATCACTATTATCAAAATCGCCCACTAAAATTTGATGGGATTGATTTTCATCATTCTTGAGTAAATTGAGAGTGTCTTTCAGTTTATCTTCATTGCGCGCAAAAAGAGTGACATTTGCACCAAGCTCCGCAAATTCTATAGCAGTAGCTTTTCCAATGCCAGAAGTTGCACCACACACCAATGCATTTAAATTATCTAATCTTGAGGTTAAATTATTTTCCATAGGTGAAATGAAATCCTAATTGATGTTTGATTTTTTTCGGTAATTCTGGGAGTAATGACCGAGGTATAATATATGTGGATAAATTGGCTATGTCTCGAAATACAGAATGTTTTTCAGCTGTCTTTTTCAAATAGGCATGTCCTGTTGATCCGCCAGTACCAATTTTTACACCAATCATTCTAAACACCAATAGACGGTGCCGATTTCTCCATGAGGTAAACAATTGATCAATATTGATGAGTTGCGTCAATAACCGATGAGGGAGTTGCAATATTGGTTCATCTCTATATAGTTGGATAAAGAGTGCTCCCAATGTGGCTTTCTGGGATAATCGTCGATGTCCTTCAGATTGTAATTTTATATATTTAGATTCATCAAATAATGCATCATAAGTGCGTTGAATGGACTCATATTGTTTCAAACTATTCTGAAGTGTATCTTCATCAAATTGGGTATTTGATTTAATCTGTTCAATGTCACCTTTTATCATTGTTTCCACAGACTTTTGATAAGAAGACCAAAAGTCAAATTCTTCCATTTGTAAAAAGGGAGTTCGCTCCAGCCACTTTTCCAATAGTTCAAATAATGAAGGATCTTCTTCCGACTTTAATACTTTTGCAGATTCCTCATTTTCTAAAAAGGTGTTATAGCGTTGTTTACCATACTGGATGCGTTCATCTACATGCATTCCCAGTTTATTTTCAATTAGTCGAAATTGTGTAGATTGAAACCCTGAAGAAGGGGTTAGTAAATCTCGGAATTCCAAAAAGTCCATAGGAGTCATGGTTTCTAAAATAGTAATTTGATTGACCAATACTTTCTGGATTTCAATTATACGATCAAAACGAGAAACCACCGTTCCCAAATTTTCTTCCTGGACATAATTCCCTTTAAACATGGTGAGCACAGAATCCATTTCATGGAGAATTTGCTTAAACCACAGTTCATAAGTTTGATGAATGATAATGAATAGCATTTCATCGTGGACAGGGGTTTGATTCTCAACAGATTTTAGACCTTGAGAATCTAATAGTTGTTCAAGTTGTAAATATTCGCCGTAAGATAATTTTTTTTGTGTCATGATGGAATTATTAAAGGTTTAACGGGATAAATTTAATGGATTTCTCAGAAATGTTAAAATGAAGAACTACTATAAATAAAAAAGCCCCGGTATCCGGGGCTTTTTTAGCATCTACAAATATAATCTAAAAGCCTACTCTTAAGGTGAATACCTGATTGTCATTAAAAACTTCGGTGGGCATATATGCATAGTCCAAACTAAAGTTTCCACCACCCATTAATTCACCTATATTTAAGGTACCACCAAAAGAGACTCCATCAAATGGACTTTTATAATCCCACTTTGATACTTCGTCAGTAATTTCCTGTGCTTTTGTTGACATTTGGTAACCACCTCTAACAGAACCTATCCCGGCTAAATCATAAGAAGCTAACAGCCTTATCTCATCAGTAGCATAATAATTGCTGGTATAGGTACCACCTATATTGATACCTGCAAGGTTGTAACTTGCAGACATATCCATTACATAGGGTAAATCAAAAGAAGCTGCATCTACCTTATAATATTCTTCCGGTCTGTCCGTATCACTTCCTTCCGCCCAAACACCTAATCCTTCTCCAGAATAGGTGACCGGTTGTCCAAAATTTCTAATTACAAAGCCTACATCCAAGTTATCAATATCCAGAAGAGTGTTGTATTGAACACCAATATCGAATGAAATACCACTTGCAGAAACTCGACCGAAGCCTTCGGAAATCCAATTTGCAGAAGCACCTATACTGGTTCTATCCGTTATTGCTTTTGAAATTGTACCACCAACAACCATGAACTGGGGTGTAAAAACATTTCCAGTGCCATCTTGTTGGAAGATTGTTGTTTCTTTAATTTCACCTATATTAAATGATCTAAAGGAAATTGCAGCTTTTCCAAAGCTTCCTAAATTCCCCGCTAAACCAAAATAACTATTGGTAATATCAGCTATATAGGTTCGGTATGAAAATATAGCATCTACATTATTTTCACTTCTTGAAAGTCCTGCTGGATTCCAATAAACGGCATCAATACCGGCAGCATTTGAAGCAGCTCCTCCTCCGGAAAGGAATTGTGCTCCCTGAGGAATGTGTAATTGCGAAGAAGATGCAGTACCCATTCTTGACCCTTGTCCAAAAACAATTGCCCCCATCGTAAGGGTTATTATTAAAATTTTATTTATTTTGTTTTTCATACTTTAATCTCCGTTAAATTTTTAATAATATTTGAGTACTTGTGTTTCCTGGACAACTGCCAACTTTAGTACTTTTTCACCATAATCAGTGTTTACATGAACTAAGTAAATTCCACTTGCAACAGGGTAGCCATATTGATTCTTTAAGTCCCAGGTTGCAAACTGTGTTTGATCATCCTTTTTAATTTCCTTCACCATTGTACCACCAAGGTTAAAGATTTTTATAGTTGCTTTTTCAGGAAGATGATTTAATCCCACATATTTATCAGCTCTGCTTTCTTCTTTTTCATGCAATCCATAATAGGGGTTTGGGTAAATACTTATCAAATCTATACTGTTTTGGTCAATTGTCGCTGAAGTATCATTTGCTACAGAGGCAAATGTCCATGTATCTACACCTTGCTGTATTGGATTTGCATATACAAAGTTAATTTCGTTCCCTGCTTCATAAGGAGCTCCCCACCATACCGTATTCCAAGTCAAAAATGCTTCATTTGAAGCAAAGTCTGTTAAGGTCTCTTCATAAGGCCTTAATACAAACTCCGTATACATTCTATCAGAAGGATTGAAAGCATAAAACGGTGTAACTGTTGGATCGGCTATTCTATCATAAATAATTAAACTAATTTGAACAGGGTCACCACCACCTTCAGGTTCCATATCATAAACTTTAAAAGGAACAGTTATTAAAAATGGATCGCCAGTTCCAGGGTTTTCAGGAGATGTATGAGCATCAAGAGTATATCCTCTTGCTCCATAAATCCATACCTGGGAACCACCTGATGCTACGGGTACAAAACCATTTGCATCAGCCTCTCCCATCACACCATCCCAAACAACTTTTACATCTCTTTGAAGACTACTAACATCAGCTAAACCGTTGCCATATGCGTCAATGGATTTTGCAGTTGCAGCCCAACCATAATCGTAATATGATCCTATTGTATAAGTTGTTGATCCGTAGAACACACCACCATCCGAAATAGATTCATAATTAACAGGGGCATCATAACCAACATTGACATTAACCTGCAAACCATCTACTATAGGATTAGCGCCAATGCCAAGACTAGCTCCACCAGCATCATATACACCACCAACTATATTTTCCAATGTAGTTCCATTAATCACATGTTGGTCTTCTAATAATACTGTACTCGTTGTCGTATCGGTTAAATTCCAATGTTTTATTGATTTAAACGCATAAGCTTCTTCAGAAACAGTGCACGTTCCTGTTGCATTAACTGTTTCTGTATAACCGGGACCTATTAAGTATGCTTCACATGTTTCAGCATTATCTACACACCAAAGCGTTGCCCAACCATCATCATAAATCACATAATCTACATCTAATGGTAATGCAGGCGTATCAACATTTACTGTTAATACTTCACCGCCAGCAAAATCTCCTGCTCCATCTACATCCGTATCGCCAAACATTACGGAGTTTGAGCCATCAGTACTTATCATTGCGGCTATGGAACCTGATGCTTCAGCGCTATTAATAACAATCCCTGCCGGAAACGTAAGTTTAACGCCCGCTGCATAATTATAATCTGGAGAAACAACATCGACAATAAATATTAAATCTCTTGTCCCCCCCGTTGGTGAAGTATAGGCAATACCAGTTACAGTTGATGGTGATACATCACTTCTTCCTAGAGTTCCAACAGAGTCTGCAAAATCAGTGAATTTCCATAATCCATCAACATCCATATAATAATGCTGTATATCAAAAGTAACAGCATAGTCATTACCCGTCAAATCACTTGGATTCACAATTGAAACAGATACTGACCCGCCAGCAGTACCGGAATGTGTTGTTTCAATATCTCCACCTGGTTCTGAATTCCAACTAAATCCAGGATTGGTTGAGTGTGGAGTAACAGATTTGATTGTTGGTGAAGATTCTAAAGTTTTAAATGGACTACCTTCATTATCTGTTAAATAACTATAAGCTGTAATTGCAAAATGATAGGTAATACCATTTGACATTGGGCGTCCTCTTAATGCATCATTATCAGTTCGGAAGTACCTTTGGACTCCAGAGTTTGTTCCGGACTGTTTTGGCTGATCAACAATGTAACCAGAAGCTTCATCAACTCCGGGATCAAAAATAGTCTGCACTAAATTTATTTTATCATAAGTAGCAACTTTTTTCCCTTCTGATAAAGGTGAACCTGCTGAAGGTAATTGATAAATATTATAGCCCTCAAAAGTAAATCCTTTACTAATAGTTTCTTCCGTGGCAGCCACTGCTTCAAAATCATACCCCCAGTCAAGGATAATCTCTCCATCTAATTCTGTTG
>JASMKZ010000059.1 GCA_030748955.1 Fidelibacterota bacterium
GGTGTAACAACCTATTCCATCTGACCCATAACTTTGTGATAATTCTATTCCATCTTCTGTGGCTATAGATTCTTCTAAGATTATAGTATGCATATTGCCATCTGCATCAGCAAACACAACTATATCACCATCGCTTCCAAGACCAGAATTAAAACTATCCGTAGAATCTTCATAACCAACCCAAAATCCACCGGGAGCTAATATAACATTACCAAATGTAAAATCTTCTAACTCCTCTGAATCATCTAACTGAAAACCTGCCAGGGTACATTCTTCGCTTCCATTATTATATACTTCTATATAATCATCGGGGTCCCCGCGGTTTGCTGCTTCACTTACATATACATCATCAAGGATACAAGATGTAGTGGAGTATTCACAGTTTCCATCATCAGCATTGGCGTCTGGATCATAATTGGTTGCATCTGGATCAGTACAACCAATGATAAATTCATAGCAATCTGCATTTGATTCACCTGGTGTGGGCAAGGAGTAACAACCTATTCCATCTGACCCATAACTTTGTGATAATTCTATTCCATCTAATGTTTCTAAAGATTGTTCTAGTAGTGTGATCAATATGCTCCCATCTGCATCAGCAAAAACAACTATATCACCATCGCTTCCAAGACCAGAATTAAAACTATCCGTAGAATCTTCATAACCAAGCCAATAATCCCCAGCCGACAAGATCACATTACCAAATGTGAAATCTTCTAACTCTTCTGAATCATCTAACTGAAAACCTGCCAGGGTACATTCTTCGCTTCCACTATTATATACTTCTATATAATCATCGGGGTCCCCGCGGTTTGCTGCTTCACTTACGTACACTTCACCAAGAATGCATGGCGCTTGTGAAAAGGAAATACTGAGAAGGAAAATATTAATTATTACTCCAAAATTATTTTTCATCCTCATACTCAATTACACTTTTCTAACTAAGGTCCTAAAATAATATTAATTAATAATACAACATCTAAAATATCGATGACTCCATCTGAATTTAAATCGCTAGCACCTTCTTGACATATTGTGTAATCATTTCCAACAGTTAGAATAATGTTCATCAACAAAATCACATCTAATACGTCAAAAGTGCCATCGCCATTGATATCACCTGGAGATTCTGCGCAGTCATTCATGGCTGAATTTTCACTTCCTGGCGATCCGTATCCTATAGATGCTATCCAATTTTCAGGCAGTGAATTATCTAGAGAAGGATCAATAAGCTCTAAAGTAGCACCTGTACCATCTGCTTCTATGGGCCATGGATCATCATCATCATATTCTACATCATCCATTAATATATCATATGAATCAAATAGCCTAACCATATCACCCCCTCCACCTAATCCAAATCCAAGATCACCTATAAAATTTGAAACTCCAGGGAACAGACTTGTAAATGCAATTGTATCTTTACACAGCACCAGATAATCACCACCTGCAAGTATTGTATTTTCCGGAATCATAAATACATGATCATTTGCTTCATCTTTCAACTTCCAGGCACCAATGTTAATTGGGCTTTCACTTGAGTTATACAGTTCTACCCAATCTTCCGGATCAAAATCATCAGATGAATTATAATTAATTTCATTAATTACAATACCAGGAGTGATTTCAGAAGAATATACCCCTCTAATATTATCACTTTGTGAAAGTAATAATGTAAAGCTTGGCATATAAGGGTCTGAAATAGCATGGTTATCTATCTCCCAGTGGTCAAATGGATAATTTCCAGTTGCTTCAACAAGCATATCGATGCCGCCATGATAATTGCCTGACCAGGGATAATCATCACTTTCAATGGTCAGTGAATTAAATGCAATCTGCCCCGTGTTTATAGGCTCTACATCCAGGGTAATTTCATAAGGACCAGATAGATCATAACATGAATTCAGCCCCTCAGGGAGATAATTAACTCTATCACTTATAAAATTCTTTATCTTTGCAACATTGCTACGCCACTGAAACATGCTGCCTCCCCATCGATTGATATGCTGTGGCATATCTGGTGCAATTGAATTTTCGATCCCCTCTAGGAGTTCTATCATATCATCTTCGATAAAGGCTGTATTTAGAAGATCCATATATCTTGTATAATAGTATTGAGTAAACTCTTCATTTTCTAACAATGCATTTAATATATCAATGACTCCCAATGGATCCATATAAATATCTTCAGGATAGCATGGCTCTGCATTGGGATTTTCATTGGGTACATCGGTGTAGTTTATATAATGATTAAAGGTTGCATCTTCATCCCATAGTACAAAGCCCCATTTTTTATGCGTTCCATTTGGATCCAGACCTCTCCACACAGAGGTGTTCCAGTTAATCCAGTCTGTACAAACGACAAATGAATTGATTAATATATAGTCAACCAGACTCGTAACATCTATTTCACGTTCAACATGTTCATAATTTGATTGGATAGACAAATCATGACTCGTTGCATAGTTTCGTGTCGTATTCCAAGCTGTAATAGCATCGCTTCCACCATACTGTGCCCAGGTATTACCCCAATTCATAACATATTGAATATTATATTTATCTTGACCATAATAATACTCAGTGTAGTCAGAATCACTAACTTTTTCTCTTATGGAATAAATGCCCCAAAACTGTCCATTTGCATACACAACACAGCGTTCACCTTTTCGCATATCTAGCTTCATATTATTTTTGTTGGCAAATTTATGGATGAATATATCACGCATATGGGCGCTGGAGTCTATCCCTGGATAATTATCATCTCCTGAAGCACGAATAATTATTCTCTGAAATTCATCTCTATCAGAAAGACTTAATAATTTTTCGCGGATTGCATCATGATAGCCCATTTCATCTCGTGCTATATAATCAAAACTTCTTTGAGGGAATGCCCAGGAATCCTGACCATGTTTATTATATTCACCATAACCATAATCTTCCCTACTGCCATCTATATCAAAATATTCAATAGAGCCATGTGGTCTCAGTGTCTGGTTTCCATTTAACATAGTAGTTAATTGATTAGCCGATGTAGATAAGACCGGAAGAGAATGATCTTCATCAATGAAAAAAGTGTTAAAAGTAATGAAACTTGGTAGAATAGATGGATCTTCTGTAAATACAATTGCTTTTACTACTTGGGTACTTGATATAGATATTAGATCTGAGTAGACTGTTGAGCCAAAGAAAGGCTTTTCCCCATTTGTGGTATAACGTATAGTGGCATCGGGCTCATCAGTATATATTTCCAGAGATTGTGTGCCATTATAAAATCCTGCTTCCAAACTCATCACTGGCGCTGCAGCATAAGCTGTATAACTTGGCTCTGAGTTTTCATCACCTAAGGTTGGGTGCCCAAATATTCCCCAGGTTTCAGAACCATTTGGGCTTCTTCCCATTGAGTGATTTAATTGAGTTTTAAACATCTCAATATCATCGATTATATCTCCAGATGGATCTGAAAAAACTACATGGTCAGGATTATTTTTACTCTGCTTTAATTTAAAGTTGGTATGAAAATGATTTTCTGAATATTCATCCCGACCCGAACACCAGAATACAAGATATCCATCAGCAGGAATCACAGTACCTCCCGGAATCATCCATTTAGCTGGTTCATCAGGATCATCACTTAAAAAGTAACCACCAATATCCTCTTCTGTGCTACCAGTATTATACAGTTCTATCCAATCTTCTTCCAATTGATAATTATCAGTATACCAACTAAGGTTGGAAGCCGAATATTCATTTATCAAAACCTGACAAAAAACGGGAGATAAAAGTATTATTATGCTCCATTTAGATATTGTTTTGTTCACTTTAACTTTAATTTGCATTAATTATAAAATTTAAATTTAATTTCTTCCTCTTAAAACATATAGAGATCAACATAAAATATATATTTATTACTAGCAGTTAAACAAGAGACGTTTCATCCTGTTACATGATAGTTATGATGAATAATTTAGAAGAAAAAACGCTTAAGAGGGGAATTTGCCGTTCAATTATATTAGGCTATTATATTGGGGAAATATAGCTTAAGCCAAAAACATTTATCTCATCGGGATTTGATTTAGTAATATCCTCTTTTTTAAACATATAGAAAAAAATAATTGAGTTCTTTCGAGGAAGATCAATCTCAATACCAAAAGAAGCTCGATATTCATTAAGCATATTATTATTTGTATTTAAAAGATGAAACAATTCACCAGAAATATAGGGGTTAGTTTTTTTACCTGATCTATACTTAATTGTAAATTTACTCCTAATCAAATCTCCTAAAACTTCACCATCTTTTCCAAGGGACTCTCCATTTTCATGTAGCCTATAAAACTTTATGCGATATTTTAGACTTATAGGTTTGAAACTATATTGATATGATGCGCCAAAACTTAACCTATGTTTAATTTTATCTTCAAAAACGGTGTATCGATATGGGATATTAATTCTAAGGCCATTAGAATCTTTATATGAAAGTGATGCTTCAAAAAAGGTCTGGTTGAATGTGGAGAGTTGATCCTTTAGTCTTAAGCCCTGTGATAATTTCAGTTTAAGTGAATAGGGTATTTTTTTCTCTAAACTAACTTTGGTCCAAGATTGATTATCATTAGCGCCGTATAAACATTGAGCCAACAGAGACAAGAGATAGCATACTATATATAATTTCATAGTTTTATACATCAAATTTTTCCACCCCACTTAACTCAAGCAAACAAAAGCATGTATATTTATTCAATGTTTACAATAAATACTAATTCGAACTGTATCTCTAAGAAAGTTTATCCTGTGAATTTCAAATTTTATAATTGGCATACCAATTCTATCTTCTAAATCAAGACGTAACTTGTCATGATTTTCAGGCTTAATATTTTCAATTATTTCATATTGTACGGTACGGAGAATAAGTGTATTGTTTTGCCAATACGTTTCAAGTACATAGGTTAACCCAACCAACGCAATATTTGTAAATAATAATGCAGCATAAGATACTTCAGCACCGCTTAATGCGTTAATAACACCAATGGTGATGACTATAAATAGATATGTCATCTCTTTTATGGGAATGGGGTCAGTTCTGTAACGGAGAATAGCAAAAACAGCAAACAGTCCAAATGCAAAACCCATATTAATGGTGATATTACTCAAAAGAAATGCAAAAAAGAAAATGAGCGAATTGAACATAAAATATGTAAACACAAAATCTAAATTATTGGAATGACTACGTTGATATATCAATTTTATTATTATAAAAGCTATTGACAGGTTGAATCCAAAACGGATAATTAAATTTATTAATTCAGATGATAAGTCCATTAGTTTTCCTTTTATTTACAATTGTGTTAAAATTTTATTTATTCGTAATAATTTTGGTTTAAATCGGTTATATTTAATTTCTTTATTAACATGCAGCATGCCCATACAGTATTTACTGAATCTCATTTCTGGAATTTTCAAATTTCTTAAAATCTGAACAAAATCTGACTTTGGGTTGTACTTATTTTGTTTGATTTCAGATATTGCCAATTGATCAAAAATTTTACTGTTGGTTCCATTCTTAACAGAAAGGTTGGTGTCAATAGTCAGGCGTTCACTAAAATTGTTATCAGTTAATGTAATACGAGAAAACTGTATATCTAATATTGGGGCAAGTTGAGTTGGTTGGAGACCTATTATTTCAGATACTAAACTTCCCTCCTGCTTACCAAAATGCTTATTCATTTCATTCACTACCATCCGCTTCTTAACTGTACGATTTTTATTATTCTTAATTTTAATTTCAAAAAATGACTTGCTGCTACTGCTGTATTTCCTGAATCGGACTTTAAACCGCTTCCTATGTTCATTGTGATGCTGGTTGTAAAAAAGAAAATCATGTGTATCAAAATAGGTGTTGTCATAATTGAATATCTGAGAATTATTAATCTCTAATATTCTATAATACGGTTTTATTTTCTCCAATATTGAAGGTAATTGATTTTGATTAAATACAAATTTTGTGTCCTTACGATCAAGAAGCTTTACTTTATCTAATGCATCCAACGAAATTGTCTGAAGGTCATTTAGTAAATTGGAGGATATAGTGGTTTTGTTTTTATTTATCATCATAAACACTATTTTCTGTGCCGGGCGTACCACCCTCCGTATTGGAAGTAGCCCAGTTTGA
>JASMKZ010000005.1 GCA_030748955.1 Fidelibacterota bacterium
ATTATAACAAATAATCCATCATCGATTATAAGAGATGCTATTTCAGTATTTAAAAATGAAATAGTTGGTTTTCCATTATATTCTATTCCATCTAATTGAGAACTTTGAAAATTAAAATACATTGATGTTATAATAACTTCTGAAAATGCAATTGCACCAAAAGCAATTCGAGATAAATCTGGATCAATATAAATTTCTTTTGCAGAGAATATGATAGTACTGTCTTTAGAATAATCCACTTTGTTCACCCTAAATCCAGTTGCAAAATTGCCATTTATAGATCCGATATTCAATTCTCCATCTATTGAATTGGACAATTTATTCTTAATAATTAATTCAATATCATCAATAAAATATTCTGGTCTAAATAGAAAAATGAATACCATTATTCCCGCAAAGGATATAAATAGTAGAAGTAACCGCAAAAACCAATTGCCAACAGTGTTGAACTTTCTCATGCGTGTTTGACAATTTTCAAGTGATAATGTTTCATGTTATTAATAAACAATGATATGCTATTTCCTTATGGAACGATAATAAATTTAATTAACACGTAACTACCTATAAGTACTACAGTAAATACTATAGTAATTAGGTTGAAATATTTATTAATAAAATCTTCCATTCTATTTCCATACTTTTTAATTAAAAATGCTAGAAGAAAAAAACGGGCTGATCTGCTAATTATTGAAGCTGCCAAAAATAAGGGTAAGGAAATATTGAAAGCACCAGCACTAATTGTAAAAACTTTGAATGGAATAGGAGTAAACCCTGCTGTAAAAGTGATGATAAGACCATATATGTCATATTTAGTTTTTATATCAAGAAATACAGCCTCATTAAACCCCGGTATATGATTAAAGAAAAAATGAGCGATTTCATTATATCCATCACCATTCCACCATAAGTAATAACCAATACCATAACCTCCAATCGCTCCTATAACACTTGCAATACTGCATATTAATGCAAATTTATAAGATAGTCTTCTGTGTCCTAGTGCCAAGGCTATTAAAAGTACATCTGGGGGAATAGGAAAAAAAGAAGCTTCCGAAAAAGACAATATAAATAGAGCAATAGGTCCATAGGGAGTCTTTGCCCAATGAAGGACCCAATCATATATCTTTCTCAGAAGTTTAAACATAATATTTCAACATATATTTGACAGATATTAGTGTACTATTTAGCGCAATATTAGGGTTAATATTTTATTATACTTCTTAAAATTAAACGAATAAACTTTAAGGTGTCAATGATATTATTAATTGAACTTTTTTCATTTCCGTAAATTGTTGGTATACCTACTTGATGATAGGAACATTTTTTTCTCAATAATTTTATTAATATTTCAGACTCAAATTGAAATCCGGTTTCAATAAATATTTCTGAGCAAATCTCATTTAATTTGTATCTCCTGTATCCACATTGAGAATCTTGAATCTTTTCACCACTTAATAAGGAAATAATCAAAGAAGTTAACTTATTTGATATTCTCCTATGGTATGGCATATCTTTTTCAAATTTTCTAGCCCCTAAAACAAGACTAATATCTTCATTTACCTCTAAAAACATTTTTATTAATTTCGGATCATGCTGTGAATCTGAATCTAATGTAACAGCATGAGTAAAACCATTCTCTTGAGCATAGTTAAAAGCCTTAAGGAGAGAAAAACCCTTGCCTTGATTTTGCTTATTGCGCAATATAATAATTTCAGGATTATTAATAACAATTTCAGGGAAAGACCCGTCATCTATAATGATTATAGTCAATTTGGATATTGTAGAAATAGTTTTTAATAGTGACAAAAATGAATCGGGAGGATTAAATGCGGGAATGATGATAGCAATATTCATTATCTTGTTTAGCAATATTCTGAAAGAGTTTTATTATATCAATATAACTGTAAAAAAAACTCTATTTCATTTAGGAAATAGAGTTTTAGCATATTATGTCGGAACGAGAGGATTTGAACCTCCGGCCCCTTGACCCCCAGTCAAGTGCGCTACCGAGCTGCGCCACGTCCCGATTTATTAATTATTGAATTATTGGCTAGGTGAAAATAAAGTTTTTAAGAGCTCAAAGGGCAGCATTAATTAAGAATTAATATTAATCCTTAAATTGTTCAACGAGCTTAATTAGATCATCCAAACCGTGTTTTAAATCCTTCAATGTTTGAATATCTATAGAATTGCTCAATTTTACAATTTTCATTTTCTCCACGATCTGGCTTTGTTTTTCAGATGGTTGTTTTAAATGCTGCTGTGCACCTTTTATAGTAAATTTACGATCATATAATAATGACTTAATTTCCATAATAGTGTCAACATCATGAGAGCGATAAATTCTGTTTCCAGCTCTATTTTTTCCTGGCTTTAATTGAGTAAATTCTGTTTCCCAATATCTGAGCACATATTGTTTTAAGCCGGTAATTTCACTCACTTCACTGATTGAGTAGTATAATTTTTTTATATCTCTTGCTTCCATAATATTTAATATATTTTATGATTAAAGTAGTGCTTTAAGTTAATTATTTAAAAGTATTTAATCAAAGTATTTATTTCAATCTTATATATACATAGAAAGAACTTATTCATCACTTTCTCATCTTAAGATATAATTAAATAAGAATATTATAATACAGCAAAAATAAATCTGTTATGGTAATGTTGAATAAATGATGATATTATCAAGAGGCATATTAGTAATTGATAACATTACTTAATGTATTACTTTAATGACTTAATGTATAGGTGATATTTATCTTCAAACCGTTAGAAACCTGCTAATACGATCAAAGGCTTCATTTAGAATTTTAGGTGAAGGTAGAAAAACAATTCTAAAATGTCCCTGTCCATATTTATGTGAAAATCCAGAACCGTGAACTAATAGTAAATGTTCTTCTTTAAGTAATTTTAAAACAAATCCTTTATCATTAGATTTCCATTGTTCATCAGTTATACGAATAAACATATAAAAAGCGCCCTCCGGCTTTGTAACTTTTAACCCGTCGATAGATTGAACACGCTTAATACAAATATCCCGTTGTTCTAGTAGCTTATTTGTATAATCATTCATCCAGTCTTTATTGCTTTGAAGTCCTGCTAAATATCCCAATTGTGCAGGGGTTGATGCACAAAGCCTTGAACGTAGGAGTCTTTCAGCGCCATCTCTTACTAATGATAATTTCTTTTCAGGGTCATGCCAGGCCATATAACCTACTCTCCATCCTGGTGCATAGTAAACTTTTGAAACTCCGTTTAAAGTAATAACAGGAACATCATCTGATAAAGATGCTGTAGAATAGTGATTTCCTTTAAAATTAATTTTATCATATATCTCATCACTAATGACAGCACAATGTGGCCATTTACCAGCAATATCAATTATTTTTTTCAGATGATTTTTATCTGCAATACCCCCTGTTGGATTATTTGGATTTATAACAACAATCAAACGTACCTTATCGTCCATTTTTGATTCTAGGTCTTCTAAGTCAATAGACCAGCCATTTTCTTCATTTAGGCTGTACTCAACCGTCTGTCCTTCAAATAATTGCGGATATGCCATATAGGGAGGATAATGTGGGCCTGGTGCAAGAACTTTATCATCTTGCTGTAAGAATGCTGCAAAAATAATCTGAAGAGCTTCTGTTACACCATGGCAGACATATACATCATCAGATTTACAATCCCATCCACCATTTATTTTTTGAGACTCGTCATATGCAATAGCCTCTCTTAATTCAGGCAAACCGTATGAAGGGGAGTATCCATTCTGTTGCCCTTTCAGACCTTTATAAAATGCCTCTATCATATGGTTCGGAGTTGGGAAGCCATGATATGCAAGGGGGTCACCTATATTGAGTTTAAGGATTTTTTTTCCTTGTTTCTCTAATTCTCTTGCAGGTACTACAACATCTCTAATAGCATATTCAATATTAGTTGCTCGTCTTGAAGCAGGGAATTTATCCATAATATTTAATGCATAATTGTTTCGGTAAATAAAAAAGCAGCTGACACATTTTCAGTGAAGCCACTTCTTTATTATTAATTTCATCTTAGAAAGCTAAGTATTTACTCTTAGCCCTTCTGAAATTTTGTCTTCTTTTCAGGAGGAGAATAATTATCAGGCTTTTCCATCAAGGCTTTCATACTAAAGTCCAAACGTTTAAGATCATCAATCTTGATAAGTTTAACCTTTACTTTATCACCAATTTTAACAACATCGTCAACTTTTTTAACATGCTCCCAATTGAGTGCTGAAATATGCACTAAACCTTCTTTTCCCGGTGCAATTTTAACAAATGCTCCAAAGTCCATAATACGCACAACTTCAGCATCATATACTTCGCCTGGTACAGGAACCAAATTATAGGAATCTAATAAACGTACAACGATGTCTATAGAATCTTGATCTTGACCCATAACAACACACATGCCATCATCTTCAACACTAATTTCACATTCATACTCAGCGCTAATGGCTTTAATGTTCTTGCCTCCAGGCCCAATGAAATCTCCAATTCTATCTACAGGAATAGATGATTGACCTATTTTAGGAGCGTGAATAGAAAGACAACTCCGATGTGTTTCAAGCGCTTCTTTCATTACATCTAAAATATGGATGCGGCCTTCTTTAGCTTGTTGTAATGCTTCCCGCATTAAATCAATAGGCAATCCATCAATTTTAAGATCCATTTGGATAGCTGTAATTCCATCTCGAGATCCGGCAACTTTAAAATCCATATCACCTAAATGATCTTCTGTGCCAAGAATATCTGTTAATATAGCATAATTATCTTCATCTTCCATTATCAAACCCATTGCAACACCTGCAATAGGCGCTTTTACTGGCACCCCAGCATCCATTAATCCTAAAGAAGAGCCACATACTGTAGCCATTGACGATGAACCATTTGATTCAAGAATTTCTGATACCAAACGAATAGTATAAGGAAAATCTTCAAAATCCGGAAGAGATGGTTTTATAGCTCTCTCAGCGAGATTGCCATGTCCAATTTCTCTACGACTTACGCTGAATTTAGGTCGAGCTTCACCAACACTATATGGCGGAAAATTATAATGAAGCATATGTTTTTTGTAGCCTAATCCCTCAATATTATCCAGCATTTGCTCATCTCGTTTTGATCCAAGTGTAGCAACAACCAATGACTGAGTTTCTCCTCGAGTAAAGAGAGAAGATCCATGCGTTCTGGGCAATACAGAAGTTTCAATTGTGATATCTCGAACTGTTTTGTAATCTCTACCATCTGCACGCGTACCACCTAAAGTCATTTTACGTAAATCTAAGCTAATTTTATCATCAATATATCCCTTAATCGCCGATTCATCTTCTGGAAATTCTTCAGACATTGTATCAACTATTGATTGTTTAAAATTGCGTATACCATCATAACGTTCAGCTTTTTCTCTAGGTGAATTTAAATCGCTTATTTTTCCTTCAATCAATTTATCAATGGCATCATTAAGCTCTTGGTTTACTTCAATTTCTGGTATTTCACGTTTAGTTTTACCACATTCAGCCACTAATTCTTCCTGCAATTTAACAATATCTTTAATGGCTTCATGACCATATTGAATTACTGTCAAGAAATCATCTTCACTAATGAAATTCGCTTCACCCTCAACCATAACAACAGAATCTTTAGTACCTGAAATTATAATTGATAAATCACTTTCTTCCATTACTGAATTTGTCGGATTAATAATCAACTCACCATTGATTCGTCCTACTTTTACAGAAGCTACCGGCCCATCCCATGGAATATCCGAAATAGCCAAAGATGCAGAAGCGCCGATTGTACCCAATATATCTCCGTTATTTTCACCATCAAAGGATAGCACGCTAATAAAAACCTGAGTCTCATTATAAAACCCTTTTGGAAATAAGGGCCTTAAAGGCCTATCTGTCAGCCTACACCCAATAATTTCCTTTTCTGATGGTCTTGCTTCACGTTTAAAAAATCCTCCTGGTATTTTACCAGATGCATAAAACTTTTCTCTATAATCAATTGTAAGGGGAAAAAATCCTCTATTAGGTTCAATTCCCTGATTAGCTGTACTTGCAACAAGCACAACCGTCTCACCATAAGTTACCAATACTGAACCGCTGGCCTGTTTAGCCATTCGTCCTGTTTCAATGGTAAGTGTCTGTCCTGATATTTCTATACTTTTCTTTATCATTATGTTCCTTTTCTATTTTCTTATATTTAATTGTTCTAAAATATTTTTATAACCATTAAGATTTGTTTTACGCAAATAGTCTAATAACCTTCTGCGTTTTGAAACTAAACTAACCAATCCGCGACGACCACTATGATCTTTTTTATTCTGTTTCAAATGGCCTGTAATATTTCTTATTCTTTCTGTAAAAATTGCAATTTGAGTCTCTGTTGATCCAAAATCATTTTCATTTTTCCCAAATTCTTTTGTTATTTCTAGCATTTTTTCTTTTGTTACTGACATATCACTCCCTATGTGTTTAATTAACTAATCTAAAATACAAAATTGACGATCTAATTCAAGCTGTTTAACTAATTCATCTGTATTTTCATATTTCTTTTCTTTTCTTATAAAACTTTTAAAACTTAATTTTATATTTTTATTTAAAAGAGATAACGCATTTTCGGTTATTAGATGGACCTCAATTACAATTTCACCTTTTTCATATAATGTTGGACGAACACCAATATTACACATTCCGATATATTTTTGGTTATCTACAAGCACATCAACGCAATAAGCTCCTTTTCCTGGGATCAGTTGATTTTCATTTTCCGGATTAACATTTGCAGTTGGAAATTTAATTTTATTCCCCACTCCACTACCTTTTACAATTTGTCCAGACAGTTCATAATTCCATCCTAAAAAATTATTTGCGCTATCAACATTGCATGTTTTTATAAGTTGCCTTATTTGCGTACTACTTATGGAAGTATTATTAATCTTCGACGGTTCAACCACATGTAATTTATAATTATACTTTTCACTATGCTCAGTTAAAAATTCAGCACTACCCTCCCTTTTATTACCAAAATGATGATCATACCCAATAATTATATCTTCCGGCTTAAAATACTCAATAATATAATTATCCATAAAATATTGAGCAGTAATATTAGCAAAATCATTATCAAAGGGAACTAACCATACATAGTCTATACCATTTTGCTCTAGTATTTCCAGCTTCTTATTAGTACTTGTAATATTAAACCATTTTTCTTGTCCACTTCCATTAACTACAGTTTTAGGATGAGGGTCAAAAGTGATTACTGCTGTTGGAATATCTTTCTTTTTGGCCACACTCTTTACTGTGTTAATGACTTCCATATGTCCAACATGCATTCCATCAAAGGAACCCATCGTCAGTGCTGAGGTATCTAATCGAGTAATATTATTTATGTTCTTGCTGATAACCATTTTGGAAAGTCTTTTAATTCAACACATGAATTTTCATCAAATTCACCAATGCGGGTACGAATCAATTTACTAAGATGCCCAACCGTATTTAGTTGAGCCGCTATATCTTTTGCTAATGAGCGAATATATGTTCCTCTTCCACAGGTGACTTTTAATGAAATAGTATCATTGGTAAAATTGATTAGAACGATTTCATATATATTTATAGTTCTCATTTTTCGATCAATATTGATACCTTTACGGGCAGATTTATATAATGGCTGTCCATTAACCTTTAACGCTGAATACATTGGAGGCATCTGTTTAATTTTACCAGTAAATTTATTTAGCACTCCTTTAATTTTATCTTCAGTCAAATGAGGAACATTTGAAGTTTTAACTATTTTCCCAGTAGGGTCAAGAGTGTCTGTTTCAATACCCAATTGAATTTCAGCACTATATTCTTTTTCTTTATCCATAAAAGATTCCACTTTTTTAGTGTATTTACCTGCACACAACATCAATACACCTTCTGCAAATGGGTCCAAAGTTC
Source organism: Fidelibacterota bacterium (assembly GCA_030748955.1). Lineage (GTDB taxonomy): Bacteria > Fidelibacterota > Marinisomatia > SCGC-AAA003-L08 > D37C17 > D37C17. The sequence continues at coordinate 7,973 of JASMKZ010000005.1, forward strand.
CAGCATGCCCTACCTTAGCAGGCTTAATTTGACCACGAATTTTCTTAACAACATCAAAAGATGTCCAATCTATGGGTTTCCAAACAGGTATTACAGCATCAATCATCTTTATGCAGTTTTTGCAATAGACTATCTATATGCTGAGCGTGCTCAATAGAATCATCATAATGAAAACGTAATTGAGGAATAAATTTTAACTTCAACTTATTTCCCATATGATAGCGAATTTGATTTTGCTTAGAAATAAAAATATCTATCACCTCATCTACTGGCAGTTTATTTTCAAGAAAACTTAAATAGATATTCGCTATTTTTAGATCTTCAGTAACTTTCACTTTAGTAACTGTTAAAAGCCCAGCTTCCGGAATAAATATTTCAGATATAAAACAGTTAGCAAGGATTTGTCTAATTTCATCTCCAACTCTTTCATTCCTATCATAAGGTTTGCGTGAAGATGTATTTATGCCAAGCTCCGTTTTACTTCTTTAATTTCATATACTTCTATAACATCACCTTCATTAAAGTCTTTAAATCCGTCAACACCAATACCGCATTCATAACCCTCAGTTACATCTGCAACATCATCTTTAAATCTTTTCAAAGAAGTCAGTTTTCCTGTATGAAGCGTTTCACCATCTCGTTTTACTCGAAGGAGAGCATTTCTAACAACCCTACCTTCTTTAATATAACAACCAGCTATTATTCCTAGTTTGGGTATTTTAAATTTTTCACGCACATCTGCATATCCTAAAGCCTTTTCTACTTCTTCAGGTTCCAATAATCCTTCTAAGGCAAGCTTAACTTCCTGAATGGCCTCATAAATAATAGAATAATTACGGATATCAACGCCGATTGATTTTGCCATCGCCTTTGCTTCAGGAGAAGATTTAACATTAAATGCAATTATAATTGCGCTAGATGCAGCGGCTAGTGATACATCGCTTTCAGTGATCATGCCTACAGATCTATGTATTATTTTAACTGAAACCTCATCTGTTGAAAGTTCCATAAGTGAATCACTCACAGCTTCAATTGAGCCATCAACATCACCCTTAATTATTATATCTAATTCTTGCACTTCACCACTAGATATTTTTTTGCCAATTTGATCAAGAGTAATTTTTCTAAATCGACGATGTTCAGCCTCCCTACTTAACTGTGCACGTTCAGTTGCAATCTTCTTAGCTTCTCTCTCATCTTTAAATACAGTAAATGCATCACCAGCTTTTGGCACATCATCAAAACCAAGTATTTGCACAGGATCAGATGGAAAGGCTTTTATTAGTTTTTGACTGCGCTCATTCATCATAGCTCGTACTTTTCCAAACTGGTTACCACAAACAAACGCTTCACCCTTGTTTAAAGTCCCTTTATTAATTACCACAGTAGCTACTGCACCAAGACCTTTATCTAAACGAGACTCAATTACAATCCCCTTGGCTTCAGTTTTCTGATTTGCTTTTAATTCTAATACTTCTGCTTCCAGCAAAATCTTATCTAATAATTCATCAATACCTTGTCCCTTTTTAGCTGATATTTCCTGACACTGGTATTTACCACCCCATTCTTCAACTAAAATATTAAGCTCACCTAGTGATTTTCTAATTTTATCAGGATTTGCATTTGGCACATCCACTTTATTTATAGCAATAATAATTGGTACTTCAGCAGCTTTTGCATGGTCAATTGCCTCTTTGGTTTGCGGCATAACATCATCATCCGCAGCAATTATTACTATTACAATATCAGTGACCTGCGCTCCCCTTGCCCGCATAGCTGTAAATGCAGCATGACCAGGAGTGTCTAAAAAGGTGATTTTCTTACCACTGTCTAATTGCACCTCATAAGCACCTATATGCTGAGTAATTCCACCTGATTCACCGGCAACTACATTTTCATCTCTAATATGGTCTAATAACGAAGTCTTTCCGTGATCAACATGGCCCATTATAGTAACAACCGGAGCGCGTTCAACTGCATTTTTAATATCTTCTTCTGTAATAGCCTGGCTCGTTTTTTCTTCAGCAAATTCAGTAACCGTTTCAACTTCAAATCCAAATTCATCTGCAATGAGTACAATATTATCCATATCCATTCGCTGATTTATCGTAACCATCATACCCAGTCCCATACAAGCCATAATTACTTCTTGCACAGTTACATCCATAGATTGTGCCAACTCATCCACCGTAGTAAATTCTGGCACTTTAATGGATTTTTTAATATCAGAAGACTCAACATCAACATTTTTATCTTTTTTCTTACTTTTCTTCTTTGCACCACTCTTTCCGAATTGAGGTAAAGGCTGTTTTATTTGCGGCTTACTGGACTCACCCTTTCCTTTTGGAGTACGTTTTTTGGTTTGGTTTATTTTATCAGCGATATCCTGAATGCTAATCTTTTTTAGCTTTCGGGGGGCGGCAGGAACAACAGCAGGTGTTTCCAATTGCGTCAACTTAACTGTCTCGCCTTTAATTTTTCGGGGTTTAACAGAATCTAATTTAGCTTTTGGAGCAGCAACACCATTAGCTTCAAGATCAGTTTTTTTAGTCTCTTTTTTTGCTTCCGCTACATCTTTATTAGTATCTGCTTTTTTCTTTTCTTTAGTTAGCTTATCCGAAGCATCTTTCAGCTTTTCTGATAACGCCAATTTTTCTTCTTTAAGAGATGTTTTTAATTTTCTTACAGCAGGTTTTTCAGATGTAATTGAAGCTTGAGGATCTTCAACTTCCTTTTTATGAATTTTCGAAACTACTATCTTTCTCGCCTGTTCCTTTCTATGACGTTCAATTTGCAATTTGTCTTTAGAGAATTCTAATAATATCTCATCATATGCTTCTGGAGTAACAGGAGCCATATGACTCTCTACTACAGTACCATTATTTTTTAGAAACTGAATTATCTCCATATGGGAAATATTCAGCTCTTTGGCAATTTGAAAAATACGTTTTTTCTTGGCAACTTCAGGCATAATTAACCGTTATCAACCTCCTCAAAAATGGGCTCTTCATTTTCACTTGCTTCTAATTCACTATTATCTTCTTTTGCACTATTTGCCTCTTTACTCTCTACGGCCTCCATAATAATGCCTGTAATTTTATCAACTGTTTTTTCACCAAATCCCTTAAGGGTTAAAATATCTGTCCTTTCAGTACTCAGGAATTCTTCACTGGTATGGATCTCACTCTTGGCCAACACTTCAATATATTTTTTGTTAATACCTTCAATCTCATCTAGATATAAACTTTCATCCTGCACACCTTCATACTCAGTCTTTTTAACAGCATCTATTGTATAACCTGTTACACTGGAAGCCAATCTAATATTTTGGCCATTTCTGCCGATGGCTATAGGCAATTCCTCATCTTCAAATACAGCCACCACATACGGCTTTTCCTCATCAATATAAAGATTTATTGGCTTTGCAGGAGCTAATGCCCGAGAAATAAGTATCTCCGGTTTATCGCTCCAATTTATAATATCAATTTTTTCACCATTTAATTCACGGACTATATTTTGAATTCTGCTTCCTCGCATGCCTACACATGCGCCAACCGCATCTACTCGGCGATCAGAAGAATACACAACAATTTTACTTCTGTCGCCAGGGGTTCTTTTAACCGCCTTCACTTCAATAATTTCATCTTCAATTTCAGGAATTTCCTTTTCAAATAATCGTTTTAAGAAAAAATCATCAGCACGCGAAATTATAATTTCGGGTCCCCTGCTGGATATTTCAACATTGGTAATAACACCTCTTATAGTTTCCCCTCTACGAAATCGGTCATTAGGCAATTGCTCAATTTTAGGCATAATAAATTCTGCACCATTTGCCGAATGGATAAATATTTGGTCACGCTGGATTTGATGCACATTACCAACCACAATTTCACCTATTTTACTTGAAAATTCATCAAACACAGTCTGTCTTTCAATGTCTCTAATTTTTTGCACCATATGTTGCTTAGCAGTATTAATTAAGCGTCTGCCAAAACCATCAGGGCTCAAAATATTTACATACGCATCTCCGATTTCCAGATCGTCATATTCTTTAACTGCTTCATCAACATGAATTTCAACAACTGGGTCCGTCACTTTATCAACCACGGTCATTTCCTGATATATTTCTATCTCGCCTTTTTCCATGTTTACAATTACACTGAAATTTTCTCGCTCTTCTCCATATTTTTTATGGATAAGTGCCATAAAAATATCTTCAATAATCGTACTTAAATTAGTACGATCAATATTTTTTTCCTTCGCCAGCATGGTAAAGGCTTCAATAATATCTTTGTTAATCAATTTTTACCTCTATCTTAAAATTAGCTTTGATATGTCTATAAAATAAGAAAGTGGGTGCAATGCCCACTTTCCGCTACTCAAAATTTATAGATATATTCCTGTTTTTTACAAGGATTATATCCTCATTTTTTGCTTTGCATATGCTAAGAGTTCTTCAGCGATATTTTTTTCATTAAACCCAACATCACTGTTATCAATTATTTTCTGTAAAGTCTGAACCGCATTTTCATAATTATTCTGCGCTAAAAAGGTAGATGCAATATTTAGCTGATAACCAACTTGTGACTGGTTTGCAGATGCAATGTTCTGCGCTTTCTGAAAATATTTCATTGCAGATGCAAAATCGGCATCATTACAAGCAACATCTCCCTCTAGCTTATATAGTGCCGCCAACACACGATTATCATCAACGGCAGCATCATTTTCGCTTAACAATCTTTTAATTTCGTCTATATCATTGTCTGATATGGCAGCATTTAATAAATACACTAAAGACTGTACTGCACCAGGCGTATTAGGGTAATCTGCCAGCACCCTTTCAAATTTTACATTAGCTTCATCCAGATTGCCGTTGATAAAGGTATTTTGAGCCCGTCCTGCCAGATGTGAAGCGTTTTCCATTTTAATGTTTCCTGTGTGGCTATAATAGCTTAATCCTCCAACAGCAATAACGATAGCTGCAAATACCTGAAGTACTGTAGCGCTATTTTCTGAAATATATTGTACCCCTCTTACTATGTTCTCACGAACTGGATCATGTCTTAATTCTTCTTTTTTCATTATTTTCCTTTTCTCATGTATCTAAAATTAGGATTATATATATTTATTAAGCAAACAATGACTATATGATCTCCCTGCATTCTACTACTCATTATTTATTCTACTTCTTGTACCCTCGTCCCGAATCGAACGGGAAGCCTTTCGCTTAGGAGGCGAACGCTCTATCCTATTGAGCTACGAGGGCAACGCATTCAAGTGGAAAAATTAGGGAGAATTTAATAAATTTTTATATCATACTTCAATTTCCTTCCAAGAGCCAGTACTTACCTTTAATGCCATTATTATGGCAAAAGGCACTATCCATGCGGCAAAACCCAGCCAGGCGCCAACAACTCCCATTTTAAGGTAAGTACTTAAATAATATGCTAAGGGCAAAAACATGAGCCAGCATATAGACATATTCACAGCTGCTGGGAAGCGCGTATTTCCTGCACCTGTTAATACAAAAAACAGGGTTAACCCTATGGCATCAAAATACTGCAATACGCCAACAATCTGCAGACAGGGGATACCCAGACGAATAATATCAGGATCATTTGAGAAAATAGGAATGACCAAATGAGGCCCGAAAATAAATAAAACACCCATACTCCCCATAATAATAAGAGACCACTTAAGGGCAGCCCAAACAGACAGCTCGGCATTATCGGGATCTTCTTCACCCAGGTATTTACCAACTAAAGTGGCAGCAGCCATTCCAACGCCTACTGCAGGCATAAAGGAAGCATGGGCAATATTTAGTATAACCTCTGAAGTAGCAAGCTCAACAGTACCGATAGTACCAATAATTTTATAAAATATGGCAAACCCCATCATAGAAATTACTTCCTGTGCACCAATTGGGAATCCCAATTTAATTTGCTGGATCAGGTTTGTTGCAGAATGCTGAAAGCGAAAGGGTTCATACCTTTTTATTTTTTCATTTACAATATGCAGACTGTATTGGACAACTGCCCAACCGGAGGCAATTACGGTGGCCAAAGCCGCCCCCTTTACTGCCATTGCAGGAAAATCATACCATTGCCAGAAGATAGCAAGGTGAGGGAATCCAAGTTTTTCAAAAAAGATTTTTATCCCTTCACTGCCATAAATAAGACCTGCATTTAAATACACGTTGATTATATTAGAAACTATGGTGACTTTCATATGAATTTTTGTCTCTTCAACTCCAGTATAAAAGCCCTGGAAAGCAAATGCTGCCAGCACAAAGAATACTCCATAAAAACCTATATGGATATAGTTTGCACATTGGGAGATAACCAAAAGGTCATCTAAAAATAATTCGGCAATTTCATGAGCATAATATGTACCAAATAATGTGGCGGGAATAGCAATAATAAGGACCAGTATGATGCCATTATGGAGGGCATGTCCGCATTCATGAAATATTTTTTGTCCAAGCCTACGGGAGGTTACCGTTTGCACTGCAGTACGCACCCCAATACCCATACTCATCACTACCCAGAGCAGTAGAGATCCCATTCCTGTTGCTGCTAAGGCAACAGCACCTAACCTGCTTACCATTGCCATATCAGTCAACCCCATTACTACTCGGCTTAAATTGCTAAAAATAATGGGAATAGCAAGGGTAATTATCTCAGATGAGATTCTTTTATCGAATTTATTAAATTTCATTATTTATGAAGAATGAATGCTAAGCGATTTTACTTGCTGCTGACAAATTGTGATAAATTGTCAGGCAGGTCCACTTCCATGAGTAAAAGAGCCTGCCCATGGGTTTTACCCTGGGCATCATTAATAAGAGATTCGCTTCCGCCGCCACCTAAGCTATCTCCTAATATAAAATTCAGTGCCAAAAGATTATCCATTTCATAGCGAAGAATTTCTCCTTTAGCTATGCTCTTAAAATGCTGTTTTACAACAGATGTGGAAATGTTTATTTTTGCCCATTCATATAATTCTTGAGATGTAAACATTAAACCTACATTTGAATGGGTGCCTTTATCTCCTGACCGTGCATGGGCAATTTGATGTAATGATATTTTCATATATTAAACCACATCCACTGAAGTGTGTACAAGTGTTTTGGGTATGAGAGCTGGCCAATAAGCTATAATCTCTTGAGCTTTAGGTCTTCCGCCTGAAAAACCAGTGATCCCCGGAGGTCCGCTGGTAATAACTGGTGCCAACTCTTTCCCAAATCGATTGACTTTATTTTTATCAGAATCTTTCACCCCCAAACGTAAAACTACTTCGTTAATTTGGGAAGGGATAGCATTAATTTCTCCATGACAAGAAGACAGCCCTAGATATTCTGTGGATGTATCTTCAAATGTAACACCGGCATTTTTTAGTCTTTTCCAAATTATCTTTGCAGTTAATTGTGCCTTTTCATAAGCATTTGGCCCAGATACAGTAAGCTGGCCTGAAGCCTTATACCCAGCGAAATATGAAATAGAGACTTTGTAGCTATCCGTTGGCGGAAGACCTGCCACATTTGAGATGGATACTTTATTACCTCCCAAATCATTAATGTTAAATGAAGTAAAATCAACACATACATCTGGTGAGATATAATGACTAGGGTCCCCCATTTCATATAACACCTGTTCCCCTATTGTTTCACGACTGATCAGTCCGCCAGAATTTTCATGTTTGGTGATACAGAATTTTCCACTGGGCTGCATTTCAATAATAGGGTACCCTACATCTGCCAGTTTTGGTACATCTTGCCATCTAGAATAATTTCCTCCAGTGCATTGCGCCCCACATTCGGCAATATGCCCAGCTAAAGTTCCAGCTGCCAATAAATCATAATCTTGATCCTTCCAACCAAATTCATAGATACACGGCCCCAATGCCAGCCCTGGGTCTGAAACTCTGCCTGCCAGTACAATTTGCGCTCCTTTATCTAAAGCTTCTGATATGGTAGAACTGTTGATGTATACATTGGCAGAATAGACCTTATCTATTATAGAATCAAAATCAGCTCCTGTATCCATATTTTCAAAGGAAACGCCTTTCTTTCTAAGTTCAGTCAGCGTTGGAAAAATATCATCGCCCTGAATCACTCCTATCTTGATTTCCTTTCCGGAATTTTTAGCCAGCTGAATCAGTTCCGATCTGCAGGATTGTGGGTTTACCCCCCCAGCGTTGGTAATAACCTTTACTCCTTTATCTGAAATTTCAGGAAGAATTCTTTCAACCAAATCCAGAAAATCACGTGCATACCCAGTATTAGGATTTTTCAACTTCTGCCTCTGCATAATTGAAAGGGTTACTTCTGCTAAATAGTCTAATGTGAGATAATCTAATGGCCCATCTTTAGCCAGCCTTACTGGAGCATCTATAGAGTCACCCCAAAACCCTTGACCATTTCCTATTCGAATGATATTGCTCATACCTGCAGCACTCCAAACTTTGGTTCCGGTATTTTCGTTTGATGGGCAACAATTTCAAGAGAGCGAATAATCACATTTCGAGTTTCTCGAGGATCAATAATTTCATCTATCCACATACGGGCTGCCGCATATCGAGGATCTGATTGCACATCATAATTTTTCTTTATTTTAGTAATCAGGTCTGATTTTGTTTTCTCATCAACATCACCCATTTTAGCTAATTTTATTTGAGCTAATGTTTTTGCAGCAGAATCTCCCCCCATTACTGCAATTTTAGCAGATGGCCATGCAAACATGAATCGCGGGCTATATGCTCGCCCTGACAATGCATAATTACCAGCACCATAACTCCCTCCTATTACCAGAGTAATCTTCGGGACAACGGAATTGCTCACTGCATTTACCATTTTAGCTCCATCTTTTGCAATACCTCCCCATTCTGAATCTTTACCAACCATAAATCCATTTACATCATGTATGAACAATAATGGGATTTTATCTTGATTACAATTCATTATAAATCTGGCACCTTTATCTGCCGAATCAGAATAGATGACTCCCCCCATCTGCATTTCTCCCTGCTCGGTACGAGAAATTTTTCGCTGGTTGGCTACAATACCAATATTCATTCCCCCAATTCTTGCAGTTCCGCATACTAACGATTTGCCATAGGTCATTTTAAATTCGGCAAAATCACTATCATCAACGATTCTGGAAATTATTTCACAAACATCATATTGTCCAGGATTTTCAGGATGGAATAAACCAATAAGTTCATCAGGGGAAAATTGAGGCGGTGCAAATTTCTGCTTATGAAATGCCAGAGAATTGTTAATATTTAAACTACGCATAATTGTACGAATTCTATCTAAACCAGACAGATCATCCTTTTCGTTATAATCAGCAGTACCACTAATGGCTGAATGGGTATTTGCCCCTCCTAATGTATCTGCATCAATATCTTGTCCGATGGCTGCTTTTACCAGTGCCGGACCGGCCAAAAACATACTGGCACCTTCAACAATTATATATTTATCACACATAACAGGGAGATACGCACCTCCAGCAACGCAGGGACCCATGACAGCTGCAATTTGCGGTATGCCCAGCGCTGAGAGTCTAGCATTATTATAAAATATCCTGCCAAAATGTGCTTCATCTGGAAATACTTGATCTTGAAGTGGTAAAAATACTCCTGCCGAATCAACTAAATAAATTATTGGAAGGTTGTTTTCGAGGGCAATTTGCTGCGCTCTAAGTGTTTTCTTTAAAGTAACTTCAAAATATGCACCTGCTTTTACCGTTGCATCATTTGCAACAACTACACAGTCAAAGCCTTCAATTTTTCCAATACCGATAAGAGTTCCAGATGCAGGAGGTGAGCCATATTCTTCATACATACCCCAAGCAGCATAAATTCCAAGTTCAAAAAACTGAGTGCCAGAATCTATCAGATGGTCAATTCGTTCTCGAGCAGTAAGGCGCTGTTTATTGTGCTGTTTTTCAATAGCAATAGTTCCTCCACCTAATTTTATTTTTTTCTGCTCTTCAATATAAAAAGAAATGTATTTAAGAAAATCATCAGAATTTGATTGAAATTTATCTGGATTCATTTTTTCAATTGGCGTTCCTATTTTATCCATCTGACCACCTACCCATTTTTTCATACTTTTCAATTCTATCCTCTATCCTTTTTTCAGGGTCAATTTTGATTAATTCAGCAAAGGAATCCAAAATTGCTTCTTTTAAGGTTTCGGCAGCCTGATTATAGTCTTGATGAGTTCCACCAATTGGCTCTGGCAAAATAGCATCGGCAATTCCCAATTCCTTTAAATCTTTTGCAGTTACCATCATTGAATCGGCAGCCTCTGAAGCTCTGGAGGAATCGCGGAATAATATAGTTGCACAACCTTCTGGTGAAATAACCGAATACCAGGTATTCTCAAAACATAATATCTTATCACCAACACCAATACCTAAGGCTCCGCCTGATGCTCCCTCTCCAATAACAATATTGATTATAGGGACTTTTAATTTTGCCATCTCAAAAAGATTTCTTGCAATTGCTTCAGCCTGACCACGTTCCTCAGCCCCAAGCCCAGGATATGCTCCAGGAGTATCAATAAGTGTTAAAACTGGAATATTATATTTCTCTGCCAACTTCATTAATCGCAAAGCTTTTCGATATCCTTCAGGGCGCGCCATACCAAAATTTCTAAAAACTTTAGACTTAGTTCCCCTGCCCTTTTCCTGGCTGATAATCATGAGATTCAATGTGTCTATTGTAGCAATACCGCAAATCATTGATGGATCATCAGAAAAGTATCTATCTCCATGCAGCTCAAACCAATAATCAGTTATTCTGCTGATATAGTCTGAAGAATAAGGCCTTTTTGGGTGTCGGGCTAATTGCACTCTCTCCCAACGAGAGAGATTTGCATATAAAATTTTCTTCTCTTCTAATAATTGATCCTCTAATTTTCTGACAGCATCACTCACATCCATTCCCGTTTTGATACCGGTAGCCTTTATAGAATCAATTTTATCTTCAATCTCTTTTAATGAAGATTCGAAGTCAAGTGTATAATTTGACATTATATTTTAAAAATAGATTTTAGTAATATTTCAATATCGAAAATCAATGAATACTGCATTGCATAATAGTTCTCAAATTTACGAATATAGTTTATATCGATATTCACTGCTTTTAGATGTGGCAAACCCGTTACTCCTGGTTTTACAATGAATTGTGGGTTGGTAGAAGATGCATTGATTATTTGTGACCCTACAAAACTGAGGGTACCATATAAAATCATAAATAGTAACGATATATCCTGAATTAATTTACTGTTTGATCGATATCTGATTATTTCAGATTGCGATCCATTAACTGACCATATTTTTTCTCTATCATATTGTTTTAATAGCAGAAAATATAAATGAACAGGAATTGAAAGAAATATAAGGATTGATGATAAAAATATATCAAAGGATCGCTTTATAAACTGATGAAAATTGTCAAATAGAGGAAGTTCGATTTCTAATAGAGGAACGCCAGCCAAATTTTCAACCACACCTTTTCCAATGAGCATTTTTTCCCCTTTTGGCACCAATTTGCAATTAACATTCATTCCGGAAAGTTTATCCAATAGTTTTATAAGTTTTCTGATGTTTATATAATTTTCAGGAATAATAATTTCATTTATGTTATGATTTTTAATTAAACCTTTCACATCATCTAATCTGCCGAGGAATTTATCAGTTCCAGAATGATTTCCATCATCAATAAACCCCATTAATATAAAATGAGATTCAAGAGTATGATGTAATAAATTACCCACTCGCATAGATTCCATGCCAGTTCCTAAAATTGCAGCTCTACGGGTAAAAAGTGGTGTGCTCATGGATAAGTTGATTTTACGGTATCGATATAATATATAGATTCCAATACGCCAACTTGCAGAAATAAATGCAGTAAGTAAAAAGGTGATAAATAAAACAGCTCTCGAATATGCAATTACAGAAATAAAATAAGTAGAAGTTGCTGATAAGAAAAACGTAATTAATACTACAATGAGTGATCTGCCGTAGGAAAGATAATCTTTTTTATATAGATTAAGCCAATAGGAACTAATTGCCCAGCACAGAATAAAGTCTAAAATTAAGAGCCAATGAGTTTGTACTGTGGAAATTGAAACTATTTCATGATGATAGTTAGAATACCAAAAATAAATGGCTATTGTAAAGCTAAATAGTATTGATGAAAAATCTAATACCCCTGAAATAATACGTGTTGAGTATACTTTTAAATAGGCTACAGTTTTTCTGATAGAAATACCCAAGGAAACCAAAAAACTAAAATATTTCCATGATGAATACAAATCGCTATATTTATTATAAAACCTATGTAAAGCCGTATAAAAAATATGAATCATGTCATAGGGTGCAGTTTTTGAACTTTCACCTTTATAATGAATAATGCTTGTAGCAGGGTTATAAATGATTGCACACCCTAATTGTTTTATTCGGTGGCAGAAGTCTAAGTCTTCACCATACATGAAAAATGACTCATCAAATGTACCTATTTTGTCAACTATTAATCTAGGAAATAGCATGAAGGAGCCGCTTATAGCATCAACATTATGAATTTTATTTTCATCTAAGAAAGTAAGGTTATATTTCCCGAAATACTTACTTTTAGGGAATATTTTGCTTAGTCCAATTAATTTAAAGAAAGCTGAAAGCGGATTAGGAAAGCTTCGCTTACATGGCAATTGCAATGAACCATCAGGATTTAATATTTTTGGCCCAATACAGCCCGTATTTCGATTTTTCTCCATATATTCTAATAATTCACTAAATGTATTGTCGCTTAGCAGTGTGTCTGGGTTTAAAACACAAATAAATTCTCCAACAGAATTCTCAATCCCAATATTAACTGCTCTTGAAAACCCTAAATTTTCTTTATTCTTAATTAATTTAATATGAGGATATTCATTTTCTACCATCCTACATGAATCATCATGGGAATAATTATCAATAATAATAATTTCGCATTCCTCAAATCTATTCGATTTAATGATGCTTTGCAGACATTGTCGAAGATAGCTGCAAACATTATAACTGACTAAAATTATTGATAATTTCAAAATAATTTAAATATTTTCTTTATAAATAATTTGGGCACCATAAGAATAGCTTCTATAACAATACCCCTATTCATTTTAGATTCACCAACCGTTCGATCTGTAAAAACAATGGGGATTTCTAATACCTTAAAACCCTTAATCCATGTAAGAAAATTCATTTCAATTTGAAAAGAATAACCTTCAGAATTAATTTTTGACAAATCAATGGACTCTAAAACATCTCGTTTAAAACATTTAAACCCGCCAGTGGAATCTTTTATAGGAAACCGGATAAATATTTTTGCATATAAATTTGCACCGTAACTCAATAAAAGCCTGCGCATTGGCCAATTAACAACATTCACCCCATCAATATATCGACTGCCAATAACAAGATCAGCAGATTTCGACATTTCAACCATACGAGGAATATCATCAGGATTGTGTGATAGATCAGCATCAATCTGCACTATCAGATCATATCCCTTGTCTAATGCCCATTTAAACCCTTCACAATAGGCAGTCCCTAGACCAAGTTTTTTTTCTCGTTCCAATATGAAAATATGAGTGTTTTTGCTCATATAAGATTTTACAATATCAGCAGTTCCATCAGGGGAATTATCATCGATTATTAAAAGATCCATTTCAACTGGAATCAAAGTTATTCTACTAATTAACTCTGCAATATTTTTCTTTTCATTATAAGTTGGCGATATTGCTAAAATTTTCATTTAAAATTCAATTCTCTCTTTAATAACTTCAAATTGTAATTAGTGGAATAAGACAGCGAATTTAATTCTTTTTCTAATTTGCCAATGAGCAAACCACTATGGAGTGGCCGTTCTGCAATATATGAATTTACTTTTCTACTTAGAGAATCTGTATCAATTTTTGAAATTAAGCCTAAATCAAATCCGAATATTTTTGCAATTTCTACTGCAAACTCATACCTGCTTATGTAATCATCACTTCCTATATGAAGAATTCCCTCATAATCCATTATTATAGCTTGAAATACGGCATTAACGAAATGATTGCTAAGAGTAGGATTAGATGTTTGATCTGCAACTACTGAGATAGCCTGCTTTTTTAGAAGAGATTTATACACCCATGCAAAGAAATTCCCCTTACAGAAAAGATCAGAACTATATAAAACATTTGGCCGAAATATAGACCATTTTCTTCGGGTACCTCGGAGAATATTTTCAGCTTCCAATTTAGTTTTTCCGTAGTAATTTACAGGAAATGTATGATCATCTTCACTATAAGGACCATTTGATCCGTCAAAAACATAATCTGATGATATTTGAATTATATGGGTATTCACTTCTGATAATTGAATCAAATTACGCAGACCTTCTACATTTACCTGATGCGCCAATTCTTTATTCAATTCACTGCCATCAACGTCTGTATAAGCCGCACAATTAATAATAATATCAGGTTGAAATGAAGCTAAAAGAGTTGCTGTATTATCTTGATTAGTTACGTCTAATTTCTGGACATTTCGTCGATTATTTGCTAATTTTGTGGAATTTTTGGCCGTGGATAATATATTAAATTTACCTGATAAACCTATTTGCAGCGCCTTCCCAAGTTGACCTTCAGCGCCAGTAATTAGTATTTTTCTCGCCAATTAAAGTTTACATCCAATATCTTTAAATTCTTTAAGTTTATCAGAAAGAGTTGTGTTATTTAATGAAAGTATTTCAGCCGATAATATTGCGGCATTAATAGCTCCAGCTTTTCCTACAGACATGGTTGCTACCGGCACACCTTTAGGCATCTGAACCGTTGAAAGGAGTGCATCCAAGCCATCTTCAATTCCACCGCCTAATGGTATTCCAACAACTGGAAGCGTTGAGTGAGCCTTTAATGCGCCAGCTAAGTGTGCTGCCATACCTGCAGCGCCAATTAGAACATGATACCCATTGTCTCGTGCAGAAGATGCAAATTTACTAACATCATCAGGATTTCTATGAGCAGACATTACCCGCAAATCTAATTCAATATCAAAATAATCAAAATACTTACGCGATGCTTCAACTGTCTTTTTATCTGATTCACTTCCAATTAATAATGCCACTTTGCCATTCATATTTTATGTTGCTCCTTTTTTCAATGTTTTTGCTATAATTTCTAATTGTTTAATTAGAAGATTTTTTTTATGTCCAGGATAATTAACAAAACCGCTCACTAAAATTACCTCATTATGGGTTTCAGTTTCAAATATATATACAAAAAAAGGTCCTCCGGATTCGCTTTCATCATGTTCATATATTCCTCTCATAATATGCAGATTAATACCTTCGCCTGGATAATTTGCAGTATTCTTATAGAATTCGCTAATTTTAATGCTCGGCATTAATTCTGCAAATTCATCAGCTAAATATGTCCATGCCAAATCTTTTTGCAAATAATTTTCTTTTTTACTTTTATGAACTGTAATCCATCTATATGGATAGCCACGCCCTATCCATAAAAATGGTTTAACTGAATCTGCTTTTATTATTTTGTAATCTGGCTGCAAATCAAGTGAATAGCCAAAATAATCTAAAACAACGTTTGAAAGACTGTCATTTATACCATGCTTAAATATTTTATTCTTCATTCTAAGCTCAACCATATTTCTAAATTCATTTAATATCCATTCCCCGTTATTATTAATCTCCTTTTCCATGGCGATAGCATCTAAGGAATGAATACCGCATATAATTTGATTATTAGCATATATATTTTCTAAAATAAACAGCGATGCATCTTTTTTATGATTTTTCGTAATACGCGCCATTAAATAATCACCTGTTGAATCTTTAGGAAAATCAAGAGATGTAATTATTATACTTCCATATTTATTTACATTTTCTAGTTTCCAAGGGGCTTTATATATGATAGAAAATTCTTTTTCTGGCTGAGGAGTATAAAGTGTATTAGAAAATAAATTCCCTAATATTCTTTCAACATGAGGTTGATCTTCAGGAGAAACAATTATTATTATTTCGTTTTCTTTTCCAACTGGTTCAGAAAGGCAGGAGCATGCAGCAACAAAAATATAAATAAATGATATTATGCTTTTTTGCAAATAACTAATAAAGATGATGATTGGTCTGGCCCATTCAACAATGTCACTATTATTGAATAACAGAGCACGAAAATTCCTTTAATAAATTGAAAAGGAGTAAAATTCTCCATGCTAAGGAGAATATTATAGGGAGTATCTTGAAATAGAGAATACTTTCTAACTATTTTGAAATTAGACATTTTCATTAAATTATCCAGAGTTTCTAATTGGAAATGATATAAATGCCTAGGTGCATCAAATGGTGCCCAATTAGTTCCATAAAAGGTGTTTTCTGGAGCTCTTAAATTGGGAACTGCAATAAGTAGAATTCCGTCAATAGTCAGCATTCTGTTTAAATTAGAGAACAATTCTTCAATATTATGAATATGTTCAAGGGAATGCCAAAGCGTAATTACATTAAAATGTTCTGCAGATTTTATCATTTGTAAATTTTCAACTTTTCGAATGCCTTTACTTCCATTGATGCCATCTAAGTTTGAAATATTATCCTGCAAAACGACATCCCAGCCCTTAAGCGCCATAAAGGATGTGAACTCCCCACTTCCACCTCCAATATCTAATAATTTACCACTTGAGTAAAATGATGCTATTTTACTGAATTTCCAACGTAAAGTAGCCTTTTGTATACACTTGTATAATTTACCCCATTTATCATTTTTTTTTACATTATGAGGATCATAATCAGTAGAATTATAATAAGTTGATATTTCATCCTCAGTGGGTCTTGGATTTAAAAAGACGAAATTACAATCACATTTAACCAATTGAAAAGTTTCAGAATTTTGAGACAATCTATCCAGCACCTCAATATAGGGGGTAGTTTTTCTATTTCCACAAACTATGCAACCAATTGATTCCATTAATGAATTTAAATATTAACTGCTAGTTTTTGCTGTGGAATAATTTAGACGTCTCATTTTCCATAATTGGTAAGCACCAATCGCCATCATAAGAATAGAGAGATACTGGGCTCCTGATAAACCGAAAATATATTTTGTATTCGTCCTAATAAATTCAACCATAAAACGAGATAATCCACCTAAAAATAGATATTCGAATATTATTTCGCCAGAAAAAGTTTGATTTCGTTTTCTATACCTGAGGTAAAAGAAAATAATGAAATATGCTGACATCTCATATAGTTGTGTCGGGTGAACTGGTGTATTGGTAGGAGGTAAACCGTTAGGGAATGCAATAGCCCATGGTAAATTTGTAGGAATCCCATAGTCGTCTCCAACTAAGAAACAGCCAATACGACCTATACCATGCCCTAAAACTAAAAATGGAGCCGCTAAATCGGCAATTTTAAACCAATTTAAATTTTTACGATATATGTACCAAGATACTGTAGCCATGCCCCCCACTAATCCACCCAAAAAGACTAGGCCAGCACCAAAGTTTTGTATTCCAAACGCAATCCTTTCTCCGTTTAAAGTGAATATTCCCGCAATAATGTTTATCAAACCATTAATATTATCAGCCGCCTGACCAGTGGGAATATTTTCAATTAGATAATAAAATTTTGCACCTAAAATGCCCCCAATAGCTGCTCGAAAAATAATATCATCAGCAATAATAGCATCATACCCTTCGGCTACCACATCCTTGCGCAATAAATAATTCCCCAACAAAAATGCAATAACCATCATCACGCCAAAAGATGAAATAGTAAATGGTCCGAACTGAAATAAAATTGGGTACACTAACCGCTTCCTTTATTAAATATTATTTTCTTCAATTTATATTTTATTAATTTAAGCTGCAATGAAAATAACCGGCATACTAATAATGAACATGTCATAAAATATATGTGTATATACTGTTATACCAAATCCTCTAAACATATACAATGATCCTAAAAATATTCCAGCTAATGTTCTTAAATAAAAACTCTTATATGAAAAATTGTCACCAAATGGACCTAAATAGTGAAAAAGTGAAAAAATAATTGCAGAAAAAATAACTGCAATTATTACAGAATATATTCCGCTATAACCTACTATCTTTGTTAAAAAACTTAACGCAAGTCCAATTACTCCTACTCTGAAAAGTAATTCTTCCCAAATACCAGCTCCTATTGCTAAATAAAATTGTTCTGGAATAATATTTCGTTCCATGATCGATAGTAGTAATTGTTCTGAGGCACTCATTATTATTATAAAACCTATACTCCAAACTATACTCTCAACAATCATCAATAAAAGAAAGGTGAATTTAAAATTCCCATTTCTCACTACCCTTCGATTTAAAAACATAACTCCAAAAAAAACAATCATCAATAATAAACCATAGACTATTTCAGAACCATTTCCCATACTAACAATGATTTGGCGAATGAAAACATCTGCTCCATTTCTGATTTCTTCAGATTGGCCGAAATATTGAATCCAGCACATTGACTCATATAAAAATAACATTGGAAAAATAAAAAGAAGAGAGTAGTAAATGTTCTTTGTGACATTCCAATAAGAAATTGTTACATATTCATCAGTCATTATCAATTTTTAATACTGCTAAAAAGGCTTCTTGAGGTAATTCAACAATTCCAACCTGTTTCATCCTCTTTTTTCCTGACTTCTGTTTTTCTAAAAGTTTCCTTTTTCTAGTTATATCACCTCCATAGCATTTTGCTGTAACATTTTTACGAAATGCTCTAACTGTTTCTCTTGAAATAATTTTACCCCCTATGGCTGCCTGAATTGGTATTTCGAACTGCTGTCTGTGGATTTGATCTTTAAGTTTTTTACATAATGAAGAGCCTTGTCTGTAAGCATTGTCTTTATGGACAATAATACTTAATGCATCAACAATTTCTCCAGCGATACGTACATCTAATTTAACAAGTTCCCCATTTTGATTTTCAGTAATTTCATAATCGAAAGATGCATATCCTTTACTTGTAGATTTTAATTTTTCAAAAAAATCATAAATTATTTCTCCTAATGGCATATCAAATATCAATTGAACCTTATTTGTAGATAGATAATTTGTAGATCTGTATATACCTCTCTTGCTCATACAAAGCTTCATAATGCTACCAATAAACTCAGCAGGTGCAATTATTTCAGCCTTTATAAAAGGTTCATTTATAGTATCAATATCCCCCTGTTCAGGCATATCTGACGGGTTATTTACTTGAAGAAGTTCTCCATTTTTTGTATAAACTTGATAATTTACATTGGGACAAGTGGTTATTAAATTCATATCAAATTCTCTCTCTAACCTTTCTTGAACAATCTCCATATGTAATGGACCTAAAAAGCCGCATCTAAATCCAAATCCAAGAGCCGTAGAGGTATTCGGCTCGAAGGATAATGCTGCATCATTTAATTGTAATTTTTCCAAACTTACCCTTAAATCTTCATAATCTTGCGAATCAATCGGATACATTCCACTAAAAACCATAGGCTTTACGGGTTGGTATCCTGGCAGGGGTTCAGTAGCAGGGTCACTTTTTACCGTGAGCGTATCTCCCACACTTACTTCTGATACATTTTTAATATTTGTGACGATGTAACCTACATCTCCTGCGGACAATCTCTTAACGGGAATTTTATTCATTTTTAAGATTCCAACTTCTGTAATTTCGTGACCACCAGGTTTTGCAAAATATTGAGTTGTCATCCCCTTTTCAAGAAAGCCATCAAATATCCGAACATAAGGCACTACCCCGCGAAACTGATCATATTTAGAATCAAATATTAGTGCACGTGTTCCTTTCACTCCGGGAATCTCTGGTGGAGGTATTCTGTCTATGATAGCAGAAAGTACATTATTAACTCCTGTACCCTCCTTAGCACTAATTTGAAGAATTTCATCTTCATTACAGCCAAGCAAATCTATTGTTTGAGTAATTGCACTTTCCAAATTAGCATTGGGTGCATCTATTTTATTAATAATGGGAATGACAATAAGATCAGCATCGGCAGCCAAATAAGCATTGCTCACCGTTTGTGCTTCTACCCCTTGTGAGGCATCAATTAATAGAAGTGCACCTTCACAAGCAGCCAAACTTCTGGAAACTTCATAGGTAAAATCAACATGCCCTGGCGTATCAATAAGATTCAATTTATATTGAACCTTATCGGTGTGAATATATTCCATTTGGATGGGATGTGACTTAATAGTTATCCCTCTTTCGCGTTCTAAATCCATATCATCTAACACCTGCGACTGCATTTGCTTGGTTGTCAGGGTATGTGTTATCTCAAGCAAACGGTCTGCCAAAGTAGACTTCCCATGGTCTATGTGGGCGATAATACAAAAATTTCTAATAGCCTTTATGGACATAATTATAATTTAAAATTAAATGATAGAAAATTGTGCAACTCTATTCTCCAGTGAAATTTGGAGATCGCTTCTCTACGAAAGCTGACAATCCTTCTTTTGTGTCTTTGGAAGTAAAAAGTTTAGAAAATTCTTTCTGTTCGCAAGTAAGTCCTTGTCTCAAATCTGTCTTGAAGCTACTATTAACTGAGTTAATTGTTGCAGCAATGGCAATGGGAGCATTTTTTATAATTGATGTGGCTAATTTTTCTACCGTTGGAATTAGCTCTCTTAATGAAACAACTTTGTTCACCAAGCCAATTCTACAAGCCTCATCAGCGGTAATATTCTCAGCACCAAGGAGAATCTCCATTGCCATTCCTTTCCCCACAAGATGTGGCAGCCTTTGGGTTCCGCCAAATCCTGCAATTAATCCAAGCCCAACCTCAGGCTGACCAAATACTGCATTTTCTGATGCATAGCGTATATGGCATGCCATAGCAAACTCACATCCTCCACCCAACGCAAAACCATTAATTGCTGCAATGACAGGAATTTTAAATTCTTCAATTTTTAGTGTTAACTTCTGACCATAGCTTGAAAATGATTCCGCATCCTTTTCATTCATTTTGTTCATTGCATGAATATCTGCTCCAGCTATAAAAGCTTTTTCACCTTTTCCTGTAATAATAACTACTCTAGCTGAAGTCTCATCCAAAATCCAATCTAATTTTAACTCCAGTTCCTTTAATACATCTATATTTAAAGCATTATATTGCTCAGGGCGATTAATTGTCAATGTACAAATATCGTTTTCTATTTCAACTAAAATCATTTCCATTATTTCCAAAAACTCCTACTAAATAAAACTACTACTGTAAATATTTCTAGTCTGCCCAATAACATACAAAAACTGGTGAGCCATTTTGCTAAATCTGTTAAATGCCCCCAATTATCTGATGGACCAATTGCTCCAAGCCCGGGACCAATATTACCAATTGCGGATGCGGATGCGGACAATGAAGTAGAAACATCTAGGCCTGTCATTGATAATACTATTGCTGTAAAGACAAATATGAATAAATAAAATAAATAAAATCCTAATGTTGCTCTTACCACATTATCATCTATACTATTTTCGCCAATGGTAAAATTAAAAACTCCTTTTGGATGAAGTAATTTTCGAACTTCATATATGAGATACCTAAAAACTAAAATCGAGCGAATAATTTTCATCCCACCAGTTGTTGATCCAGCAGACCCTCCAATGAAGAGGAGAAAAAATACTAAAGTTTTTGACATTGACGGCCAAGTTTCAAAATCTTCAGTTCCAAATCCAGTTGTAGTAATTAATGAAACTGAAGTGAAAATAGCATGTCTGACGGTTTCAATATTTATCTCATAATTGGAGGAATTAATAATATCAATAAAAAATAATACTGCACAAAATAACACCAGACTGAAGTACACTCTAAATTCTCTATCTTTAAAATATTTTCTCTTTCCTTTTGCAATAAAATAATAATGTAGTGAAAAATTTGTTGCAGCACAGAACATGAAAAATATTATAGTCCATTGTATCAATCCCCCATAGGCGGAAATACTACTATTCTTAGTTGAAAATCCTCCAGTAGCCATTGTACCAAATGAGTGACAAAAAGAATCAAACCACGGCATTCCTTCAATTCTTAATACTAAAGTTTCTATTAGAACAAAGCCTACATAAATACCCCACAATAATTTGGCAGTTTGTTTTACCCTTGGTGTTATTTTATCTGCCACAGGTCCAGCGACTTCAGCTCGAAATAATTGTACGCCACCCATACCAAGCATTGGCAGTATGGCAATACTAAATACAATAATTCCCATTCCACCTATAAAATGGGTAAAACTACGCCAAAACAAGATTCCATGAGGAACCTCTTCAATTAACAATGTGCTAGTATGACCTAATACTGTTGCCCCTGTAGTAGTAAGCCCGCTCATTGCTTCAAAAAAAGAGTTTGTATAATCTAATGTGCCAGAAAAATAGAAAGGAAAAGCACTACAAATAGCTATTGCAAACCACCCCATTGTAACTACTGCAAATCCATCATGAGTGGACAACTCTTTTCTTTCTTTACTTTTAAAAAGCAACATTAAAGTAAAGCCAGAGACAATGGTTACAGCCATCGACTGCAATAACGGGACAAGGTCACCATCATTAAAAATTAGACTACAAGCAACGCTGCAAAGCATTGATAAACCCAATATTATTAGAAGTACACCGATTATATAAAAAGACTGTCGTCTAATCATGTGAAATTAATTATTTAAATAATTTCTCTACTTTTGAGATATTTTCTTCTTTTGTAATTACCAATAATTCATCTTCTGCATAAATTTCTGTATGATTATTGGGGATAATCATTTCATTATTTCTACAAATTGCCCCAATGCATAATTCTTCAGGAATCTGATCTATGGTTAACTTTTTCCTAATATATCTACATTCCGGCATAACAGAAAGCTCTATGGCATCAACATTTAAATCTTCAAAACTAGAAACAGGCAAATCTTGCTGATCACTTCTAATTAGTTTCAATACCTCATTAACAGCAGAAATATTTTTACTCACTACAGCATCAACACCGATTCTACGTACCGCCTTAAAATAATTAGTAGTAGTAATATGAAGAATGACCTGTTTTACTCCGTAATGCTTAACTAACAAACTTGCTAAAATATTGGTTTGCTCATTTTCTGTGGCAGCAATAAAACAATCAGTCTCTTGAATATTCTCCGAATTAAGAAAATCTATATCAAGTCCATTTGCCTGAAGTATTAAAGTGTCTGTTAATGTTTTGCCGAACTTTTTTGCTTTTTCGAAATTTTGTTCAACAATTCTTACATTATAATCATACTGCAGGGATTTTGCTAACAATCTTCCAATTTTTCCAGCCCCTAATATCATTATATTTTTCACTTTAAATGCAGGTTTTCCAGCCATTCGCTGAATTTCATTGATATCTTTTGCCTTTCCTATAAAATAGCCAATATCATCTTTTTTATAAATAGTTTCTTTTGGTGGAATAAAACTTTCATTTTCACGAATTACCAATGCAAGCTTATGTGGAATATAGGGATTAGACAATTCCACATTTTTTATATTTCTTCCAACAAGTGGTGAAGAATGGGCTATTTTAATGCCAACCATGTTAATTTGACCATTTTTAAATTCTTCTAAATCCACAGCTGAGGTTTGCCTAATTAAATTTTCAATATCTCTTTGAGCAGCTTTTTCAGGATAAACTACATAATCAATTCCAAATTGTTCAGGGGTAATAATTGCACTTTCGTGTGAATATTCGGTATTACGTAATCGACAAATAATTTTTTTAGCACCCATTTCATAAGCAGATTTAGCAGCAACCAAATTCACCTCATCTATCCTTGTAAGTGCTAATAAATAATCAATATTACTCATATCTAACTGTTGTAGTATTCTCTGAGAAGCACCATCACCAACTATGGCACGAACATCCATTGTATTTGTAATTCTCTGACATTTTTCTTCTTTAATGTCAATTGCAGTAATATCAAACTTTTCTTTGCTTAGTGCTTTTACAAGATTAAATCCAACTTCTCCAACGCCGATTATTACAATTTTAATATCCATAATACTATTAATATTACTTGTTTATTTTTCTTTAATCCAACAGGTATAAAACAATAATACCCCTTATTATATTTAGTTAAATAAAAAAGCCCGGCTGGTGATCAGCCGGGCTTAAAAAAGGAGTAACCTGCTTATTAATTATTATTTAAGCAGAGTCATAGTAATGGACTCTGTATACCCAGGAGCGGACATTTTCAATAAATATCGACCACTAGCAACAGATTGACCACTATTATTTAAGCCATTCCATACAACATTATGATAATTTACTTCTTGATGCTCTTGAACCAATGTTTTTACTTCTGAACCTTTTAAATCATAAATCACCAATGTCACCAATCCTGCAGTTGATAGTTCATAATTTATAGTTGTGGATGGATTGAATGGGTTTGGATAATTTTTAGATAAGGATGTTCTTATTGGTGTATTAAATGAAACTTCGAAAGTTGGAGTTGAAACACTTACTTCTTCTCCACCCTTTCCAGCCAAAATGACATCTATTAATTCAACCTGGCTCACACCATTAAACATATCAGCAGCCTGAAAATTAATATCTAAAATATCTGCAATATTATTTGCATTAACATCTAGAATCTTTTCACCATTCATTCCAAACATTAATACTCGAGCAATACCGTCTTCTTTAACGCGGCTATAAATATTTACGCCGGCCACTTTAGATTTAATATCCCCCTCGGTTAAGCTCAATTCTTGCGCATTATATTTTATATCAAATTGCACACCATAAATATCGCTATTTGATTCTACGGTTAGATTAAGAGCTGATCTTTTAACACTTTGATCTATCAAGCTTGCAACTTTAGCTGCAATTTTTGCCTCACTTGCAAAAATACTAGACACACCAAAAATAAGCGTTACGATTATATTTTTATTTGTTTTCATCTTTTTACTCCTTTCTTTAATTATAATTAACTTACTAAAGTTTTCGCAACAGAATCAAGCAATATTCCCCAAGAAATAATCTAATGTAGAATTCTAAATTATTATCACCTTATTCTTTAATCCTTTCGATTTGCGCGCCCAGAATATTAAATTTATCTTCAATATTTTCATATCCTCTGTCTATATGGTATATTCTCGAAATACTGCTCTTTCCTTCAGCAGATAAAGCAGCTATTATGAGAGATGCACTTGCACGAATATCTGTCGACATTACAGGTGCTCCAGTTAATTTATCAGCTCCCAGAATCTCAGCTATATTCCCTAACAATGTAACCTGTGCGCCAAATCGTGTCAGTTCTGCAATATGAGTAAAACGATCTCTATATATTTCTTCAGTTATCTTACTGCTTCCATTGGCAAGCGTCATAAGCGCCATCCATTGGGCTTGTAAATCTGTTGGAAATCCTGGGTATATTCCAGTGATCATATCTACAGGGTTTATATAATTCTGTGCAGGATAAATTCGGATGGAATCATTTTGAACATCTAAATTAAATCCAGCTTCTGCTAAATAATTTAAAACAACATCTAAATGATTTGGGTTGACATTTGTTACCGAAATATCACCATAGGTACATGCACCTGCAATAAGAAAGGTCCCTGCTTCAATGCGATCTGGTATTACAGAATACTCAATATCTGCATTTAATGTTTTCTGCCCGACAATGATGATTTTATCAGTACCAATACCTTTAATATCTGCTCCCATTTTTAAAAGAAAATGACATAAAGCTTCTATTTCAGGTTCTTTTGCTGCATTTTTAATGGTTGTTGCACCATTAGCATTTACTGCCGCCATTAAAGCATTTCCTGTTGCTCCAACACTGCTTTGTTGGAAATCTATCAGACCACCTTTTAATTCACCTTTTGCAATTATCATTCCATCAGAAAGATCAACCTCTGCTCCTAGCGTTTCAATAGCCTGGAGATGATAATTCACAGGGCGAGGACCCCATGCACATCCACCTGGGAGAGAAACTTCTGCATAATTAAAGCGACTTAAAAATGGACCTAATACATAAAAGGATGCCCTCATAGTTTTTACCAAATCATAAGGTGCAATAGGAGTATCACAGCCAGAGGTATCAATATCCATTATATTATTATCATAAAGCACATTTGCTCCAACCATCTCCAATAACTTTTTCATGGTGAGTGTATCTCTTAATCTAGGTACATTTTTCAATCGATATTTACCTGGAACTATTATAGTAGCTGCCATAATAGGCAATACGGCGTTCTTTGCACCACTGATTTTAACTTCTCCCTTTAACGGAACTCCACCTTCAATGATAAATTTATCCATCGGTATATAATAATTCCTTTGCTTGTTTTCTGCTTGATTCGGTTACCTTTCTCCCACTAATTAAGGTAGCAATTTCTCCAATTCTATTAGTTTTTGATAATTTATTAATATCAACCACTATTCGATCATCTTTTATTTTTTTACTTACTTTATAGTGAGATTTTCCCTTGCCAGCAATTTGAGACAAATGGGTAATACATAATATTTGATGACTTTTCGCCAATCTTTCAAATGTTTCACCAACTCGTTCTGCTGTAGCACCAGATATTCCAGAGTCTATTTCATCAAAAATTAATGTATCTACAATATCTTTGGATTGTAAAGCCATTTTTATGGCAAGCATAATTCGTGATATTTCACCACCTGAAGCTATTTTTGTTACTGGACGTAATTCTTCGCCAATATTTGTAGAAATAAAAAATTCACATGTATCCATGCCTGACTCTATAATATTTTCAGGATCAGAATTTAACTGTATTTTAAAGTTTGTGTCAGACATGTTTAGATGCTTGAGACTATCCTTTATCGTTTTTTCTAATTTTATTCCAGTGCTTTTACGATATTTTGAAATTGTTTTAGAGCATTCTAGCAACTCCGTTTTTAATTGTTGCACTTCATTCACCAATAAATCAATTTCGGCATTACATCCTCCAGATTCAATTTCTGTCTGAATAATAGAATCTCGATATTCTATAACCGAATCTATACTGCCTCCATATTTTCTTTTAAGCATCTCAATGTGGGAAATAATATTGTTTATTATTTCCAATTCATCTGGATTAATTATTATACCGTCTTTAGCTTTTTGAATATCTAAAATTAAATCCTCCAAATCAATTCTATTACTAACCATTCTTTTCTGAATAGCTAAAATAGAGTCATCAAACTCTGATACATTTTCAAGTTCATGGGTAATTGTATTTAAACTATTAATTACGGCAGAATCTCGACCTTCCAATAACGCGCTTACAGCAGAAAGAGAAGATCGTATATCAGACGCCTTAGAGAGTCGATTATATTCCTTTATTTGATTCATTTCAAATTCTGCGGAGAGTGGATACTCAGTAAGTTCTTCTAATTGAAATTCATGTAGCTCACTTTTTTCTTTTAATTCATTCTGCTTTAGTAAAAGTTTTTGGAGTTCATTTTTACATTTATTTAAATCTTGAAATAATTTCTTTACCACATTTAATTCTATATTATAATTTCCGTACGAATCCAAATAACTCAAATGAGTATTAGAATCTAATAAATTCTGATGATCATGCTGCCCATGAAGATCTGCTAATAGAAGTGTAGTTTTTAATAGCTTTTTTTTAGTAACCGGCTCATCATTAATAAAAGATTTAGATTGCTTATTATCTCTATATATTCGTCTAATTATAGTACTATTAGTACCAGTAATAAAACTCCCCTCAACAATTAACGTATCACAACCTGTTCGCAATATTTCTGGTGAGAATTTTTTCCCCATTAACAATTGGATTGCTTTTATAATCAGCGTTTTTCCAGCACCAGTTTCACCGGTAATAATGTTTAACCCGCTACTGAAGGAGATGGTTAACTCATCGATTATTGCTAGATTTTTAATATAAAGAGAGGTTAACATTATATATATTTTCTTAAATAGGCGCCAGTTAATCCGCCACAAATATCGGCGATTCCATCAAGAATATCAGGAATACGAGTTGGTGTAAAATGCTGCAATATTTCATCAATAATAGGGAATAATAATAAAAATAGTATTGCAAATCTCCAATGTGATTGCTTGAGGGGCTGTATTTTCAACGCATTAATTAATAAAAATCCCATCCCCAGATACTCCACGAAATGCACAATTTTATCATATCTCCATAATTGAGAAAACCAAGTAAGATTACTTGCTGGCTGGGAAGAAAAATACAATACCATGCTAATGTAGAATAAAAATATCCAGGTTCTCCAAGACCTAATGTACATAGTTCATCTCATTTAGTGCATAGGGTATCATTGTGGGTAAGTCTGAAGCGATAAGGCCGTCACTGCCAACCAATTTAGTATATTGATGCACACACTCTCCGTGTAGATAAACAGCCAGTAATGATGCTTCATTAACATGAATACCTTGAGCTAATAAGGTTCCTAGAATTCCCGTTAGAACATCTCCCGTTCCAGCGGTTGCCAAAGCAGAAGATCCATGATTTATTAACAAAATATCGCCATTTGAATTTACAATTATATTAGTAGCACCTTTTAATATTAATACACGCCCAGCTAAATCCTCAATTATATCACTAACAGCTGATATTGGATTGTCTATTACTTCTTTTAAATCCAACTTAAATATTCTTGAAAATTCAGCATAATGAGGTGTTAATATGGTCTCTGTTGGCAATTCACTAATTATTATTTTATTCTCAATTAGTGGAAAAAAGCCTGACGCATCTAATACCAATGGTCTTTCTAATTTATGTAAAACCTGCATCATCCAATCCCCAGAATCTGCATCTATTGCTAATCCAGGGCCAAATATTACGGCATCCGCCCACATTGTTTCATCTAATATATCATTCGTATTTTCAGAGGTAAAAGCACCCGCTTTATGTTCCTGAATTGGGATGCTAATTGCCTCAATAAGTGATGACTCAAATATATTATTAAGACTTTCTGGAATAATAGCTTTTATTATTCCAACACCCGTTTTCATTGCAGCCTGAATTGCCAGTATGCATGCACCTGTGTATCCCTTTGAACCAGAAATTGTTACCAATTTACCACGGCTGTATTTATGCACATTTTCTGAATATGAAGGATACTGTCCGCATAAATCTTCATGATCAATCAATTTTATACTAGCATGAGATTTAGACAAGGGCTTAAACCCTATATCTAATACATGGAGTTCACCAGAGGAATCTAATCCCTTATTAAAAAAATGACCAATATTTGGAAATCCCATCGTCAAGGTATAATTAGCATGAATATTAGAACCAGCCATCAATCCACTATCAGCATAAATCCCTGATGGAATATCTATGGAAATAATATTAGGGCAGTGAATTAATTCATCAATTATCTCTTTATATACACCTTCAATATTTCTTTGTAAACCAATTCCAAAGATTCCGTCAACATACCAATAATCACGATTCAATTCAATATGTTTATCGTAAAGTTTTATTGAGTTATTGTTAATGGTATAATTATCAAATATCCAACCTTCCTTTTGATTATTATTAAATAATATTAACTCCGCATTTATTCCGTAAGATAATAAATAATAATGGCTTATAATAGCATCTCCACCATTATGCCCCGGTCCCACTAATATTATAAATTTTTGATTAAAAGGATCTTGTATATTTTCTACAATGAACTGGGCAATAGCTTTGCCGGCATTATCCATTAACTCTTTTTCTGTTAAATATGCTGATGAAATGGTGGACTCATCTAATGTAAATGCATCGTGCTTTGATAAAACAGAAATCATTATAATTCTAAAATTGCAGTGGCAGTGGCATATTCACCAGCGTGAGATATTGAGATTTGCAGTTGTTTATATTTAATACTTTCTAGGGGAATATATACGAAAGGGGCTCCATCATCATCATTTTGTATTTCAATTGAAACTAAAGTGATATCTTTAGTTGATTTACTACTTAACAATGCTTTTTTAACAGCCTCTTTTGCAGCAAATTTTCCACTATAATGGATAGATGGTGATTTTTTTGCATTACATTTATTTTGCTCTAATTTTGTGTAGATATGATTTAAAAAGCGTTTCCCATGTTCCTTAATCAAATTTTCAATTCTGATTATTGGAACAATATCTGTCCCTACAAAAATCATTCTTGATTTTCTTTTTTAACAATTGATAAAACTTCTTTTACATTCAATATATCATAATCAGCTCCAGATTCCTTTGTTCCAAATACATCGCCATATTTTGCAAATGCCGTTTTCATACCTAATTTTTTTGCACCTATAACATCTCGTTCTGGCCAATCGCCTACCATAAGGGAATTTTCAGGAGGAGTACCCAAAAGTGTAGATATTTTTTCAAACGGTTCTGGAGAAGGCTTATGCATTCCGGTATCGTGAAATGTAACCACAGCATCAAAAATATGGTGAAGGTTTACTGAGCAAATTCGCATCCAAGCTTCACGACTGGGAGCATCGGATACTACTCCTATTTTCAACCCCCATTTTGAAAGCGTAATTAATGTACTATTCACATTTGGATACAAAATTAATGAAGCCTCTTTTGCTTTTCTATATGCCACTATTCCAGAAGCCAATATTTTATAATCAAGTTTATCCAATTCTTCTTGGATAAAATCATCAAATACTTCCTGATATTCCCATCCCTTTGATTCGTATATGGAAAATATTTTTTTACAGGCAATCTCTCTATCCATTTGCAAGCCCGCTTCTATCATTCCATGTACAGCAGCTTCAACTGCCATGGATTTCATATTCATGAAATCTAGCAGAGTATTGTCTAAATCAAATATTACAGCTTTTATCATTTTTAGATCTTAATAAAAAAGGACATAGTTAATGCCCTTTTATTATATATATCACGCTTTTTATTAATATTTCTTTTTTTTAGATTAATCAAAAACCTTTACTCAACATATCAAGTTCAAATTGGGCTGACTTTCTCCAATTTTTATCTTTCTTTGCTTTTTCAAAAGCATCTGTGGCAGCAACTTTATTACCTAATGCTTTTTCAGAAACTCCCAATTCAAAATATGCTGGTGCATAATTTCGTTTAATATTTAGACAATCCTTTGCTGACTTTTTTGCATTTTCATATTGTTTTTGCAAATTATATGCGCTTGCCAAACGATAATGAATTTTAAAAGCTTTTGCATCCAATGTCACAGCTTGTAAAAAATTATTAATAGCTGAATCGATTTCGCCTAATTCTTGATCTGCTGTTCCTAATGCACCGTATGCTTTAGCATAATCAGGCGCCAGTTGTATGGCAGAGTTAAGAGCAACCCGTGCATTCTCTAAATCCCCATTTGAAAGGTGAGTAGTACCGAGGGAGTAGTACGCCTGATGATAATTACTATTAATAGAGATAGCTTGATTGTAATGTTTTATTGCTTCTTCTGATTCCCCAGTACCTCTATAAATATCCCCCAGCATTTTTTCAGATTGTTCTTGACGAGGATCAACTTCTAAATTCTGCCCTAAAATAATGCGAGCATTTTCATAATCTTTCATTTTGAAATAAGTTCTAGCAAGCTTGAAATAAGCAGTAGTGTAGCTAGGTGAATAATGAATTGCATTTTTATAATTTTCTATGGCAGAATCAAATTCTTGCCGACGATATTCTGTATCTCCGGCTTTTGCCTTTTCCTGTGCAATTGCCATAATTGCAAGAGAATATTTTTCTTCAAATGGATTTAGGTCCATTGCTATTTTATAGTTTTGCACTGCTAAATTAAATTCTTCGTTAACTTTATAAACTCTACCTAAGTTATAGAAGACAATGGCATTATTTGCAAAAGCTGAGGATAATTTTTCATATTCAATAATAGCATCATCCATTCTACCCCTATCAAAAGTGTTACGGGCATTAGTCATACCGTCTTTTAATTCAGATAATTTTTCTTGTTCTAATCTATAACTCTCGTTTTTATTATCTAATTCAATAGCTTTTATAAAATATTTATTGGCATCATCTAACCTATCGAGCTTTACTGCCACCTGTGCTCTAATAAAATATAAGGCAGCATTTGCGTCATATTCAGAAATTGCAGTTTCACAATTCACTTCTGCAATTAAATACTCCCCCGAATCTATAGATGATTGGATTAATGATAAATGATCTTCTACACTACCAAATAGATTCGTGCAGACTAAGATAAAGCTGATGAGAATATTATTTTTCATTTCATTATTTTTTTATTAATAGAATATTTAGTGCTGAAGGTGGGACTCGAACCCACACAGAGTTTCCCCCACAAGCTCCTCGGGCTTGCGTGTCTACCAGTTCCACCACTTCAGCAAATAAGATTATTCGCCATCCTTGTTTTCGGCAGGCACTGCAAGAGGTTCAACTTTTTCAATTGGCTGCAAATCTACGGTCGGTGTAGATACAGCATTTCCAGTTCCTTCATTACGACTGAGTGTTGGTTTATTGCTAAAATCAATTCGAGATGCTGGATTATCCATCATTCCAATTGTAATTGCCAAAACCATGAATGCAACAGCTAATCCACTGGTAATTCTAACTAACAACTTATCGGCTCCATGTCCGCCAAAGGCAGTGTTAATTGCCTGCCCACCCATAGCTGTACCCATTCCACCAGTTTTACTGGATTGTAACAGGATAATTCCCATTAACATAATACAAACCAAAACAAAGATAAAAATTGCGATTCCATATAACATTATTATTTCTCCTTAAAGTTGATTATAAATTGCATAAAACTTGTCTACATCCAAAGATGCACCACCTACTAAAAAACCATCAACATCTTTCAATTCTGATAACTCAGTTGCGTTTCCGTCTGTAACACTACCTCCATATAAAATGGAAATATTGCTTCCATTAAATCCATTATTATTAAAAATGTTTCTAATTGATTTGTGAGCATCAGACACCATTTCCACAGTGGCTGTAATTCCTGTACCGATTGCCCAAACAGGTTCGTATGCTATTATGGTATTCTTCAAATTTACATCTTCCTGATTTTCAAATGCTATGGACAATTGTTGAGATAGAATTTCCTGAGTTTTTCCATTTTCACGTTGAGTTTTTGTTTCACCAATACATACTATTGGGTTCATTCTTTCTGAAATTAATTGATCTAATTTATTACGTACCATTTCATCAGTTTCACTAAAAATTGATCGACGTTCAGAATGGCCAATTATGACCCACTGACATCCAATGTTTTTCAACATAGAACAAGATACTTCACCGGTATAAGCACCATTAGATTCATAAAATACATTTTGTGCTCCAATTTCAGAATCTGAATATTGAAGAATTTCTGCACCTGTATTCAGCTCTGTAAATGACGGACAAAATATAGTTTTAACTTCCTTATTATTCAACTCTTTATTATTCCAATTTTCAAGGAAGGATTTAGTATCAGTACAATTAAAATTCATTTTCCAATTTGCTACACAAAATCTTCTTCTAAGCATATTCCTTTAGTGCCTCCAATGCAGGAAGTTGCTTACCACTCATCAATTGGAGAGATGCTCCTCCACCTGTCGAAATATGTGTAAACCCTTTATCCAATCCATATTGTTTTAAAGCTGACGCTGTATCTCCTCCGCCAATTATTGATATTGCACCATCTTCAGTTTGGTCTATCACAGCAGAAGCAATTGCCTGCGTACCGGTTGAAAATGCAGGTATTTCACTCACACCTAAGGGGCCATTCCAAATTATTGTTTTTGCATTAGATAATACCATTTCAAATTCCATAGTGGTTTCAGGACCAATATCATAACCGGCCTCATTATTTTTCAGCTCATCTAAACTAGCAACCCGCCATGTAGCATCGTCAGATAATTTTGGTCCTGCTACAGCATCAAGAGGGAGTACTATATTTGTATTGGTATTATTTGCTAATCTTAGAATTTCTTCAGCGGTATTAAGATTATCTTCATCAATCAACGACGAGCCCACATTTTTTCCCTGAATTTTTAAAAAGGTGAAGGCCATAGCGCCACCAATGAGAATAGAATCTGCTTTCCCCATCATATTTTTAATGAGAGTAATTTTGTCTCCAATTTTGGCGCCACCCAAAATAAAAACGCAAGGTTCTTCAGGAGCATTCATAGTTTCACCCAGATATTTTAATTCTTTTTCCATGAGTAGGCCTATGGCAGACTCAGTTGCTATTGATGCAACTCCTACATTTGAAGCATGTGCACGGTGGGATGTGCCAAAAGCATCATTTATAAATATATCTGCATGTTCTGCAAGATAGCGGCTAAATTCAGAGCCATTATTGATTTCACCTGGATAAAATCTAAGGTTTTCTAGAAGATGTACTTCACGAGGAAGCATTTGTTGGCTCAATCCAATTGCATCATCCGAAATACAATCTTCTGAGAACATTACTTCTCCTTCAAGTAAATCTTCTAAACAAAATGCAACAGGATCAAGACTTAATGCCGGAACAACTTCTCCTTTTGGGCGACCCAAATGCGACATTAAAACCACAGATGCGCCTTCATTCAGGCAATGTTTTATGGTTGGCAAACTTGCTCTTATTCTAAAATCATCAGCAACAATACCCCCATTCAGGGGAACATTAAAATCCACTCGAATAAGTACCCGCTTTCCTTTTAAATCTAAATCAGTAATCTTGTTCATAATTTCGGCTGGTAAACAGACAGGAAAATTACAAAAGACAGGAACTTCTTATCTAAATATTTTCTTTTTTTTTGGAGTTGCTAATGTTACAACACCTACCCACCTGCTTCCTCCCTCACGTAATTGCCGTGCACACGCATCTGCAGTTGATCCAGTAGTGAGCACATCATCTATTAACAACACTGCTCTGGGAGGGGGCTTGGTGATGTGAAATGCCATATACATATTCTTTTCCCTCTCAGATGTACTCAGAGCAGTTTGTGATTTTGTATATTTCCCACGCTTCAATATTTCATAATCTACCATTAAATTCCATTGCTGCGCCAATTCACTGGCAATAGCTTGAGCCTGATTAAACCCTCGGTCTCGCTGCCGTATTCTGTGCAGTGGAATGGGGATTACCACTGCTCCAGATGCTTCATTGGGCAAATCAATTTCCCGAACTGCATTATTGATAAGTCGAGGTAGAAAAGCATTCCAACCAAAATACTTAAGATGATGTATGTATGTTTGAATAACTTCACCAAACCAATAAAAGGAATGTGCATAATCTAGGTTTTGATGCGTTTTGAGTTGGAGAACCCAATTCCCTAATTTACTGTATTGCACATCATTCACTCTGCACTTTGAACAGTATAGTTGTTCAGTTTCTGATAATGGGGCATTACAGAAATTGCAATACTGAGGATAAATAAATTGTTCTATAGATTTGCTAAGGGATTGCATATAAGGTAATTATCAGGCAAAAGCTTCTATTTTTTCATTGCCAAATTTAACCGATACAATTTTACTGATTCCTTCTTCAGCTTGAGTGACGCCGTATATGAAATCTGCTTTTTCCATGGTAAGTTTGTTGTGGGTTACTACTATAAACTGTGTTTTATTCGAGAATTCCCGTAAAACCTGTGTAAACTTACGGATATTGGCATCATCCAAGGGAGCATCCACTTCATCTAATATGCAGAAAGGGCTGGGTTTTACCAAATATATGGCAAAGAGCAGGGCAATGGCGGTGAGAGCTTTCTCACCAGCTGAGAGCATGCGCAGTGTTTGAGTCTTTTTACCTGGAGGCTGGGCAATAATTTCAATTTCAGCTTCTAAAGGCTCATCTTCACCAACTAGGCGCAGGTGTCCCTGACCCCCATTGAAAAAGGAAGAATATGTTTTGGTAAAGTTCTCCTGAATGGCAGTAAATGTGTCCATAAATTTCGTCTCTGCTTCACAGTTCAACTTTTCAATGGTTTCATTAATGATTTTTTCAGATTCTTCTAAATCACTATACTGCTCCAATAAAAAAGTATGGCGCTCAGATTCTCTTTCATATTCTTCAGCCACAGCCAGATTCACAGGGCCAATACGATCCAATGATCTCTGGATATTTTCTATTTCCGCTTTTCGAGATGACAAATCATATTCTTTCAAATTAATATTATCATCCGATAATTCTTCATTAAATCGCTCCTTTATTCGACTACGATGATATTTAATTTCATTATTAGCCTCTGCAATAGTAATTTCATACTCACGAATGGTATTAAGAAATTCGTCTTTTTGTTTTTGACGTTCTCGAATTCCTGACTGCAATCTCTGCAGTTCATCGTATGCTTTATTATAGGCCTGCTCCAATTCATCTTTTTCTCTACTACCAAGCTCTAAATCATTAGATAATTCAAGGACTTTTTCTTTTCCTTCAACAAGAGAAGATTGTAGTTTTTTATTTTCTATGTTAATTCTTGACATTTCAGAATTATATTTCTTAATCCTCTGTCTTATTTCTTTTTCCTGGGAAGTAAAAGTTTCAATGCGATAATCTAATCCTTCTTTTTCTTTTTTAATTTCTAGAAGTTTTATGCGAGAGTCTTGAACATTTTGCTGTTGCGTTCTTCTTATAAATCTATCCTCAGCTATTTTTGATTGGAAACTCTCATATTCTTTAGATAATTTCTCATGTTCAATTCTTGCATTATGAATGGAATCTTTTACTGTTTTAAGCTGGATATTATAATCAGTAATTTGAGAATCTGTTTTTTTCTGATTTTCTTTAAGCTCTGATATGGATTCTTGATATTGTATTGCAATATAATCTTGCTGCTGTAATTTTTGTTCAAAATCATTTAATTTCTGAATAGCAAAATCCAATTCACTGCTTTTTGCATGCAAAACATTGTGAATGTCATTAGCATTTTTTACTGTATTTTCTAATTTTTTCTTTAACTTATTGAGACTATTTTCTGCACTTAGTGTATCATTTTGCAATTGTTCTAATTTCTGCTTTCGCCCAATCACAGATTCAGGCTCCTTCCCAGGACTTTTAATGATATATCCTCGATAAAAATAATTGCCAGATGCATCCACCCAGTTCAATGGATTAGAGTTGATGAAATGGGAATTAGTTTTATCAGTAGGGATAATACCTACATCACATAAAAGCAAAGTAATAAGTTTCTGTAATTTAGACTCACAATTTATTTTCGAAAGTAGTAACTCGACAGGACTTTTTAATTTAATTGGCTTAATTTCAGGAAGATGCTCTAATACAAAAATTGAAAGGCGTTTATTGGTTTCAGTTATGAGCAATTGTGCATTTTCCTCACTATCAACCACTAAAAAGTTTCCATATTCTCCCAGGGCAGTCTCAACTGCTAATTGATACGGATCATCAACCTCAATAATATCAGATAAAACGCCCAGCACAAATGGATACTTTTCTCTATCATTCAATATGTGTTTTATTCCTGAAGGTCTACCTTCATGGTTTTCAATAACGTTAGCGTAGAACTCCTTTTGACTATTCAGTGTGGCTATATTAGATAATAAAATATTTTTCTTCTCTTTCAAAGATAAGATGTCGTCCTCTAATAATGATTGTTTAGTTTTTTGGCTCTCTAACTCATTCGTGATATTCTTAATTTTCTTTTCCTGACTCTCAACATTAGCACGTGCTAAATTTGAATCGGCTTTACAATTGTCTATTTTTTGATAATTTTCTGCTATTTTCTCACTATGAATTTCTTTTGTTTGATAAAGTTCTGAAATTGTATTTTTCAATCTTTCCAAGACACCCTCTTCTTCACGGATTTTTAAATATTCAGATTCAGTCTGTTTTTTAAAATTTTCCTGATGTCTTAGAATATTTTCGTAATTATCTTTTACCTTATTGTACTGTCTTTCATGTTTATTAAACTCAATTTTACGCTTCTTAATTTCTGGTAGCAAGTTCTCCTTTTCAGAATTTAATTCCTCCAATTTCTTGATAGAAATATTAAGACTATCTTCATTATTCTGGAGTTCATCTGTGAAATGGTTCTTTTGATTTTCATTCCCTAATATTTTCTCTGACCAAACCAATAAATTGCTATTTAATACCGATAAAGTATTCTCTAAATTTGAAATCTCTAATTGGCATTTATTGAGCTTAGCTTTTTTATCTTCAAAGTGAGTTTGAACCTGTTCTGTCAGGGTTTCATCTAAATTCATTTGGCCCGACAAATTAGATTGTTTACCCTTGATCTGATTGAGTTTATCTTGAAGCGGCGCCAGTTTAATAGCGAGGTGTTGAATTTCTACTTGTGCTACTTCAATATTAAGCTTTTTTAAATCTTTATTCAATGTATCAAAACGTTCAAACCGCTTCACCTGCAATCTGAGATTCTTCATGGAATTATTCACTTCTACAATGATATCATTCACACGCTCCATATCTACACGAGTAGCAGCTATCTTCCTTAATGCTGCCTGTCTCTGCTGTTTGTAATTATTAATTCCTGCAGCCTCCTCAAACATCTTTCGTCTGTCGTTGGCATTATGAGATAGAATGGAATCTACCATTTTTAACTCAATAACAGAATATGCATTAGAACTCATCCCTGTATCCACAAATAAATTTTGGATATCTTTCAAGCGACACAGATTTTTATTAATATAAAATTCACTTTCACCACTTCTATATAAACGTCGTGATATTTCTACATCATTATATTCAATGGGTAAAATTTCACGACTATTATGAATGAGTAAAGATGCTTCGCAAAAACTCAAGGGCTTTCTACTTTTTGTACCATTGAAAATAACATCTTCCATTTTATTTGATCGAAGAATAGAAATTTTCTGCTCACCTAATATCCAGCGAATGGCATCCACAATATTGCTTTTCCCACACCCGTTTGGGCCAACCACTGCCGTAACCCCTTCACCAAAGTTAAGATCAGTTTTATTGAGGAAAGATTTAAATCCTTGTAATTTAAGTTTAGATATATACATGGGGTAATTTTATCCTGGTGGCCAATGGAGTTTCCTCCCTCCCAATAAATGTAAATGAATATGATGCACAGTCTGTCCCCCATCATCCCCTGTATTAATTACCCATCGATATCCCGATTCAACAATACCTTCATTTTCTGCAATATTATTTGCCATTACTGCCATATCCATTAAATAGCGCACATTGTCATTATTTAGTTCTCGCGTAGATTGAATATGTACTTTTGGTATGATTAATACATGGGTTTTAGCCTGGGGATTAATATCGCGAAATGCTAATACATGATCGGTTTGTGTCACAATATCTGCTGGAATATCACCATTTATTATCTTACAAAACAAACAGTCATCTGACATGATTAAGCCTCCTTATTTCCAATACATTGCCAACTGAAATGCTATACTGCCATCATCGACAAGATTATTTTTATTGAATTTAAATAGTAGCTCATTTAGTATTCTACCATTATAAAATTGAATGCCTGTACCAAATGCATATTTCGTCCTCCAATTTCCTAAATTATTAATTTTTGAAATGGTGCTTAAGTCTGCTATACTTCCACCCTGAATTATGATAATTGGCTTAAAAACACCACCAATTAACGTTTTGAATAATTCTTGCTTTAAGACTGCTGACAAATCCAAATAAATTGAACTATTTCCATTTATCAAACCAAAGCTGTTAACTGATTGCCTATGCTTAGTAAAATAAGCACCTATATCAGCCAATATCTGAGTATTTTTTCTCCACTCAATTCCTGGCTTGTAATAAATACCCGTTCCTTTAGAAGTCATCTGCATACCCATACCATGAAAATTATCAGAGAAAAGCATGTTACACATGAAAGCGATGATAATCAAAATTCTTACCATCTTAATACAAAGTATTCCAAATGCATACTATGGAAGTAATACTACTTTGCCCATTTGCTGACTATTTTCTATATAATTATGAGCTTCACGAATATCTTTCATTGCAAATATTTTATCCACATTTGGTAGATACTCTTTTTGGTTAATTTTTGCCATCACCTTTTTAAAAGCGGGAATATTACTCATGGTTGAACCTAAAATAGACTGTTGTTTCATAAAAAGATGTGCTAAATTAATATCAACATCAGCGCCTGTTGTTGCTCCACAAGTTACCAGCCTCCCCCCTTTTGACAAGAGCCTTATTGATTCTTCCCATGTAGCAGCCCCTACATGCTCAAATACTACGTTAACACCATTCATTTCTGTAATTAATTTTATCTCATCTTTCCAATTTCTCTCATTGTGATTTACTACATGGTGAGCCCCTAATTTTTTGGAAAATTCACACTTCAGGTCGCTACCAGATGTGGCAATAACATTAGCCCCTAAATCCCTACTAATTTGAATGGCTGCTGACCCAACACCAGAACTTCCACCATAAATTAAGACGGTTTCATTAGGTTGTAATTTTGCCCTTATTATAAGCATTTGGTAGGCTGTCATGAAAACCAGTTGCATTGATGCGGCATCGGGAAAAGATAGATGCTCTGGTTTTTTATGAATATTAACAGGGTTAAGAATAACATATTCAGCTAGAATTCCATTTTCCGTCTCACCTAAAATACCATATTCAGAACAATAATTTTCTTTTTTCTCTTTACAATGGTGACAATTTCCACAAAAAGTACCAGGTTGAATAACCACATCATTACCTGTTTGAAAATCATGTACTTTGGAACCAACTTCTACAATTGTACCAGATGCATCAGAGCCCAATATTAATGGCAATAATACTGGCATGCCCGGGAGCCCTTTTCTCACCCATATATCTAGATGATTAATGGCTGCAGCTTTTACATGTATTTTTACTTTATCAGGGGGGCAATCAGGTTCGGGAATATCATCATATGTTAGTGCATCTAATCCGCCATGTTTACTTATTCTAACGGCTTTCATTCCACGTCTTCATAATCTGCATCCTGAATATCCATCCCTTCCCTGCGGCCCTTATAATCACTTTTCCCTTTCTTATTATTTGAAACTTGAATGCCCAAAATAAATTTTCTAATTTGGTTAAATATCCAAAACAATGCAATGATAAATAATATTTTCATCTTATTGAATACTTTTTATTGGATTGAAATAGCGGGTGCCTTCTCCAGGTGTTCGAATAAACTCAATTATTTCTTCTAAATCATTTTTATTTTTTACAAAGTCTATATCATTGGTGTTGATGATCAGCAATGGGCATATATCAAATTTAAAAAAATATTCATTATACATCTGATTTAAAGCATCAATATATTTCCAATCAATTAACTTTTCATATTCTCTTCCCCTAAGTTTAATATTTTGCATGAGACGATCAGTATCTGATTGTAAAAATATAACCATATCAGGGGATATAACATTTTTTTCTAATATCCGAGCAACTGCATTATACAAACTCATTTCCTTATCATTTAGATTTAATGCTGCAAACAATCTGTCTTTTACAAACATATAATCAGAAATTAATGTTTTCGTAAAAAGATCTGTTTGTTGCAATTGTTGTTGTTGGCGATAGCGTGACAAGAGGAAAAACAACTGGGTTTGAAATGCAAAGCGCTCAGAATCCTTATAAAAATCAACTAAAAAGGGATTTTCCTCAAACTCTTCCAAAACCAATTTAGCTTCTAATCTCTCACCTAATATTTTTGATAAACTGGTTTTTCCAACACCAATTGTACCTTCTATAGCAATATGATAGGGAATTTTCAAAGCATGCCCTCTTTATCTACAATAAGCAGCATTCTTACGTCTGAATTATCATCTGTATTTTCAAGAATCTCTGAAACCAGCGCATTCTGTCCGGGAACTTTAAATTTTGGAGCAATATCATTCCAGGGCTTGAGAACAAATTTTCTTTCGGATATTCCTGCATGTGGTATTTCTAATAATCCACTATGAATTTGCAAGCTA
Organism: Fidelibacterota bacterium; assembly: GCA_030748955.1. Taxonomy (GTDB): domain Bacteria; phylum Fidelibacterota; class Marinisomatia; order SCGC-AAA003-L08; family D37C17; genus D37C17. Next base: position 49,846 of record JASMKZ010000005.1, read on the forward strand.
CCTATAGCCAAAATATCAATATCTAAAACACGCGGCATATTTCTTTTCTTCTCTACTTTTCTTCCTGCTTTTTCTTCAATGACTTTAATTGCATTCAGCAAATCCACAGGAATTAAGTTGGTATCAATTTCAATCACCATATTATAAAATTCATCTTGATCTGTGTTATACATGGCAGGTGATTGATATACATGGGATTTTTCCGTCACCCAAATATGGGGATGCGCATTCAACATATCAACCCCAAATTTCAAGTTTTGATAACGATTACCTACATTTGAACCTAGTCCTAAAAATATATGTTGATCTTCAGACATTACTAATAACTTCCACTTCTACAGAATCAAAATTGCCATTAATGGGAGCATTTGGTTTGCGTATTACCACTTTACAATTATCCACATTAAATTTATCTGTAATTGTATTGGCAATTTTATTTGCAAGATATTCAATTAAATTATATTTCCTTTGGCAAAATATATTGGTTATTTCATCATATATAAGAGAATAGTTTACAGTATTTTGTAAATTATCTGTGATTGATTCATCATATACTGGCGAAACTTCAATATCAATTTCAAATGGCTGCCCATTAGATTTTTCTTTTTCATCAACGCCATGATATCCAAATAATTGAATATTATTTATTCTGATTTTAGTATCCATTTTTCTTAAAAATAACAAACACCTCTCTTCCTCGTCTTCTTTCAATTGATAATGCTGGTATTTCTTTTTCTACCAAAGCAAAATATTTTGAAAACAATGTCATTGTAGTGTTAATGTCAACTCCAAAGGGCGGTCCATTACCATCAAGCTTTTTATCAATTGGAAATAATATGCCAACCAATTTCCCGGATGGCTTTAATAGGTTATTTACCAGCTGAATATAATTTGTCCGTTTATTGGGATCAATAGCACAATAACAGGTGTATTCTAACACAATATCAAATTGCGCATCATATAATTTTTCTAAATTGAAAATATCTTCATGTAGAATATTCAGGTTCAAATTTTTCTTTTTTGCAGCATTAGTCATGTTTGTAATGGCAGAATCAGCAAAATCTACCGCTGTTACCTCATGACCTTTTTCTGCAAAATAAAGCGCGTCCCATCCATTCCCGGCTCCAAGGATACATATAGATAATGGCATCTTTTGTGAATGTATCCAATTTTTAAATATTGGAGTAGGTTCTCCTAAATCCCAAGCCATTTCACCAGCATTATAAGAATTTTCCCAATATTCTGGCTGCGAATGATGAATCGATTGAATATCTGTTATATGCATATTAAAATCACTAAAATATTATCAAAGAATTGGACGTAAAACTAAATTAAAATTCAGTTTTCCCTAAACATAAATATGAAATAATATTTTATATATTTTTAAATAAAATATGCTCCTAAATAAAAAACTCTCTAAAAAGAGAGTTTAATAATGTTTTATTTAGAATAAACTGACATTTTCTGCTTCCGGACCTCTATGCCCTTGTGTGACGTCAAACTTAACCCTGACATTTACGAGTATTTTTTGACCTCTACGAATATTAGCGATGTTAACAAAATAATCATCTCCATCATCGCCTTCTATAAAACCCCATCCCTCAGCTTCTTTCCACATTTTGACTGTACCAGAAATCATAAGATTATCTATTCCTCCTCTTTTTCAAACCTAAAGCCTAATTTCATTTTTTCAAATTCACTAGGGAAATCATATCCATCCCTTTCGGGGTAATGCATTATTGTATTAACATTATCCCAAGTTACTACAAAATTAGCTGCGATATCTTCCTTGGTTTGATCCTTTACAGGTAAAGGCGCCCCTGATTCATCTTTTCCATGAATAATTACAATTCCAGGGTGTTCTAGCCACAGACCCAATTGGTCATAACCCTTTAAAAGAAAATGACCAGTTGGATTATCAATACCAATATCTTTGTATCTTTCAAAGTTTGAAAAGGATACAAATATAATATCTCCTATTAATTCATCAAGTTTTATCATATGGTATTTAATTGATTAAAAATAAAAAAGGGGAATAACTTCCCCTTTTTACAATGTATAAGAGTTAGTTCTATTTTTTCTTCTCTTCTTCTTCAACTGGCGGAAACACCGTCAAATTTAATGTATTTATATCATCCTGTATTGTTGAAATAGTCTGTTTCACATCACGAACATTACGATTTGTTGATCTCTTAAAAGTTTCAAAACTATCTTCAAGGTTTCTTACATCGTCCTTAACTCTGTCAATTTTTCTGGTTAATGTTTCTTCTAATTGCTCTATACTGAACTTAATTTCTTCAAATACTATATCTATTGAATCCATTTGTGCATCATAAACGGCATAATGTGCATGAGTTTCCTTTTGTAAGGTTTGCACGTGCTTACTGGTTCCAATCCATTTTTTCTCTAATCGATCATAAATTTCAACGGTTGAGTTGACATCTCCGGAAAGCTCATCATCACTATCTGCCAGTTGCATCATTTGTTGAGTACGGGAATCATCTACAACCATCCAATAATATCCAATGGCTAGAATGATAAAAAATGTGATGATCCAAATCGCTCTCTGCATAATATCCTTAAGTTACTTTTTTTCTAATTTTGCCAACTTCTTTTCCCACTCAGGCACATCTTCTTCAGTCTCTTCAATCTCCATGTGCCCAGGATCTACTGTTCCACCTATATCTGTCGTAAATTGTTGTGCATCAGGTACAGGAGCTGGGATTCCATCAGTAGTTTTCAACATTTCCATTAATTGCTGACGTTCCTTTTCTTTTGTAACCAGTTGATCACAAAGGTTCTTCATTTCATCATTAAAATCTTTCACTGTAAGCTCTAATCGAGCTAACAATTCTTCCATTAATAGAGTACCATAGGAGTCATTAATACCCTCTAGGAGATCATCCAATTTTTCTGATAAATATTGTTTTCTTCCTTCGGTGCTGTCTAAATCAATACTCAATTAATTATCCAATATATTAATGATATTTATAGTTAATGCTGAAATATGAGGTTAAATATGATATTTAAATTTAGTTTAATAATAATACTAATTTGAAACATTTTCCACTGAACCATCCTCAGGCCTTTTTGTCTCCTGATCAAAATAGTTTAATAGTTGTTCACTATTTCTTAAAATAATATATACAAGGGCTACCAACAATATTGACTGCACAACATATCCAGCTCCTATTATCATTCCAGATACTCCAGAAAAAAGCCAAATCATTCGATTTATAAAATCTAAATTTTTAGAAATAGTTTCAGTTGCTAAAGTAGAAGTATCACAAAATTCTACATTAAACTCAGCTTCAAGGGCAAGCCTAATTCCTCTTACTCCTGAAGCTGCAAGTCCATCTAAGAAAACCCCTTCAAAATCCA
>JASMKZ010000060.1 GCA_030748955.1 Fidelibacterota bacterium
TGGATTCACTTTAGTTGGTGGCTACAAATTCAAATTCAGGAAAAGTAAATGGTACCAAGAATTCAGGGAATCAGCTATCTTTCCTTACATCTCATGGATGCCCTTTATGGTTTCTGATCAATTGGAATTAAGCTTTCGATATCACTATTCTGGAGGCCGGCCCTATACCCCAAAAGTATATGACTTTCACCATCGGATTTGGTATATTGACCCTCTTGCTGATTATAATACGGAGAGGTTTGACTATTATAGCCGCCTGGACATCATGATACTTCGCCGCTTTAATTTTAAGAAGATTAATCTAACTACCTATCTAGATCTTCAAAATATCTTTGATCGGAATAATGAGTGGGATAGGGTCTATTTAGATGATGGTACCTATGAAATGTCCTACCAATATAAGCAGCTTCCTGTAGGTGGAATTATTATCGAATTCTAATAGGGGGGGTCACTCCTTTGTGAGAGCTTTGTAAATTTCCTGCGGGTCGGTTGACAGCAGCATAATATCCAATAAATAGGCAGTATTTTCTTTCGTAAAACCGGCAACCACAGCGTGGTTATTACTGGCAATAATGCGCCAATCCGTAGATAAATTGGTATAGTGAATCTCTGCCAAAACTTTAACCCATTTCACCGCCCAATATGATGCATTTTGAGGTCTCCATGTTTCTGGTTGGTTAGGGCGTGGAGAGTACTTTTGCATGAGGTGTTTATTGGCCTGATCTAAGCCATGTAGAATATCAAGATTCCCTTTTATTTCAGTGCATTTTTCCAATGCATTCATTATGGATATTTTTGCTTCCCTGTCTGTTTCATTTGCCTGAGCATACCATTCTTTTTCCTCATATTCAAAAATCCAGTCCGTGGTGGTAAGGGTATAGGGATATATTCCCTGATGGATATCCTGGAATGACCACGCACCTTTTAAGGCATCTCTATACTTGAAATCTTTCAGTTTAAACCCTTCTTGAAAATCCTGATATGATTTTTCCATCATATTTTGGACATTTTTATTGCTGTATATTATGGGAAGCAAATCTTTCCAATGGGAACGGATGTCTATGGCTTTAAGTTCCTGTCCTGATAGTAAATCGGGGTTTTCTTCATCTCTCGCCATTGGCATAGTGAGCTGCTCACCTTGTTTTAATCCCATTAATGGACTATTCATTTCACAAAACTTTCAGGGAATAGATGAGACCCCCAATCTAACATAATCTCTTTAATGAAAATGTCATCGGTATTTTGGTAAATATTTAGCCACTGATTTGGGCTGATACATTCGCTCATGAGTTTGAAGAGATGACGTCCTGCATCATCGCGAGTCAGCCTCACTCTGTTTTCTTCTGCCAGGGCACTCACCCTTTCGCCAAGGTTCTGTAAAATTTCCTGTATGTCTTCTTCTCTCATAATAGGTTTTTTATTTAGTGTAGTAATTTACAAAGCTTGACATACAATATTCTAAACCCCAAATTAATAATTTCTATCAATTCTGTGATGTATATCACATGCTGATAAGCTCGTCGGTAATCACTTCGCTTTATTCCATAAAGGGTTGTAAATTACTAGAATTATTTATAAAGTTATAAAGGATGAATTTGAAGCATTACAAACTACCATTTTTATTTACCATTATATTTCCATTATTTATTATGGCTCAAAACGAGGTCTGTTTTGAAATTGAATCCAACCCAAACCCTCTTGATCCGGCGCTGAGCAGTTTCAGTAAATACGTGAATGTTTTGGATTGTTTTCATATTTATGCTGAGTCGTCTATTTCCGATGCCAAGGTGCTACATGCGGCTTCTGTAGCTGCAGAGCTTTTAGATAACAATGAAGATGGCATTGTAGATGACCCTCTTTTAGAAGCGGAACTTCAGTCTGCTGAAGCTATGATGCCCCTATTTTCTTCCGAATGGTCGCCTGCTATGGATGATGTTTGGGATTATTATGATGGATGTGTGAGCGCTGCACTTTTCAATAACGAAATTGACCCATCACAGCCGGGGCATTGGGGAGATGATGCCTCTGTTGAAGAGATATTGCATACTATTAATCACTGCGGACATGTAGAAATATACCCTGCTACATTCAGTCTCTGGCCCAATTCGTCTCTTATGTCTGATGCTATGGATATTGCTAGAGGCGGTCAGTTTATTAATATCCCAAATCAGTATCCGGAAGCGGCTTGGTACCATTATGATGACTGGACCTGTGATTACGAGTGCATGGCCATTGAGTACCTCTACTGGTGCATCGTAAGCCATATGGGCATTCTCGATGATTTCCATACCTGTAACGGAATTGACAATGAATGGGAACTCTGTACACCAGAGCTTTTTGAATCTACCGATGTTTCCATGTATGCTATTTTAACCGATCCTCAGTATAAACTGCCCCAACTTGCACCAGATGGAAATTATTGTCCAGAAGATATCCTTCAAGGAGATATAACAGGGGATGGAATCGTCAATATCTTAGATATTATTGCCACAGTGAATCTAGTTTTAGGGAGTGACTATAATAATGATGCTGATTTGAATAGTGATGGAAACGTAGATATTTTAGATGTGATCTTAATTGTAAATATCATTTTAGTCTAACGATGGGGATTCTTGCAAAAATAGGAGCATGGGCAATAATTCCATTATTATATTTTCATTTAAATCTGAATGGACAGGATTTAGATGAATTATATTTTGGAACAGATGAGACCTTTGAGGTTATGACTTGGAATATTGAATGGTTTCCCAAGAATAATCAGATAACGGTGGATTATGTAACTCAAATTATTCAAGCACTTGATGTTGATATTTTGGCGATACAGGAGGTTGATGATACAGATATGTTTAATCAAATGCTGAATGGATTACCCGAGTATACAGGATATTTAGAGTCGGAATGGTTTGCTGGTTTGGCATATATCTATAAGACAGATATTATTGAAATAAATGATATTTATGAGATTTATACCACCTCCCCTTATTGGAGTGCCTTCCCTCGCTCACCCATGGTGATGGATTTAAATTTTATGGGAGAAAATATTTTCATTATCAATAATCATTTTAAATGTTGTGGTGATGGTATAATGAACTTAGATGATTTGGGTGATGAAGAAACCCGCAGATATACCGCCAGCAATTTACTAAAGGAATATATTGATATCAATTTACCCAATGAAAATGTGATTGTACTGGGTGATTTAAATGATATTCTCACGGATACCCTTGAAAATAATGTATTTCAGATGATTATTAATGATTCTGAAAATTATCTATTTTCCGATATGGAAATAGCTGAAAGTAGCAGTGCTAACTGGTCATACCCAACATGGCCATCACATCTTGACCATATATTGATTACCAATGAACTCTTTGATGAGCTGGATAATTCAGATATTCAAACAATAAAAATTGATGAATATATTGATGGTGGATGGAATGAATATGATCAAAATATTTCTGATCATAGGCCTGTAGCTATAAAATTAGATTTTGGAAGCTCGATAAATGGTGATGTGAATGGGGATGGAGTGGTAAATATTTTGGATGTTGTGGCTGCTGTTAATATTGTTTTATCAGGCGAATATCAAGTGAGTGTAGATCTGAATGAAGATGGGTCGGTTGACATTTTGGATGTCATACTGATTGTCCTGATCATTCAGGGAGAATAAAACCTCAATCAGACCTCTGCCACCCTAAAATGATGCACATTTTTTGATTATATTGTAAGCATTATACCTACAATATCGTCTACGTGTAAGATTTTACTTCTTGTTACATAATTGAATGGGGTGAACTGCTTTAATATATATTAAGAGGCCATATGCAAAATGACATCAGATAGAAAAAATATTAAACTGAAAATTGATGAGCTTGATAAAGAAATCAAGTTTCTGGAGAAGAAAATTAATGAAATATCCTGGCAGCGCACAAAGTATCAGGAGTTTTATGAAAAGTCTATAATTGCTAAAGCTGACCATTAAATATTTTCTAACAATAGATTTAATATAGTCCCTCTAATCCTTGTTCTAATATCTTATAATAGTAAGATCCAAATAATTAAATAAAAAAGCCCGGTTTTCCTGTTTTTTATACCATGCTTTGTTACAACATGTTTCAGAGTCCATCTTGTATTTTTTTAGTTATTTTCATATATTAAAGTGTCTTATAACATTTAATAGGGGCTTTATGATGCGCCAGAAGGTACAATTGGTTTTATTATTTCTTTTTCTATCACATGTAGTGGCTTCTGTTGATTATACTTCTCAGATTCAACCCATTTTTGATGACCGCTGTATAAGTTGCCATGGCAGTATGGGAGGGCTCAATTTGACCTCATATGAAAATCTTATGTATGGTGGACTGAGCGGAGAAGAAGTTATCCCCTATAATCATACATCTAGTGAGCTTTGGATTCGTGTTAATTCCGGACAAATGCCTCCAGGCAATAATGATCTAACAGATGAACAGATCGATCTCATTGCCCAGTGGATTGATGAAGGCGCACTAGAAGAGCTAGATTGTGACCCAACATTAACTTGTGGAGAAGCAGAAACCTGTTGTGATGGTTTAATATACCCTACCACATGCTGTGAAACTAATTGTGATGAACCCATTGGTGAATGTGGAGATGATGCACTTCAAGGAGATTTAATTCGTCCTGCTGACGGTGAAGAGCTCAGCTATATTCATATATTCTTTGAATGGAAACAACAGCCAGATGCAATAGGGTATAATCTGCAGGCGTCTACTCAGCAGTCTTTCAATAATATAATTTTAGATGTGGATGAGCCCACAACTGTATACATTGATAAGGATAGTTTCAACTGGGATGACAATTATCACTGGCGAGTGAAACCCATCTATAATAACGGAAGCAGTGGGCCGTGGACTGAGCCATCAGAGTTTTCAATTCGAGAGACTATACTGCTTGGTTTAGATGTTAATATATACAATGATGACCTTGTTGAAGACGGTCTTGTAATGTATAGCCAGTTTTTGCCATACTTTGCTGTAGGCGTCATTGATAAGTTGGGAAACGAAATATGGAATACAGAATCTGCATTTATGAACCATATTAACAGCTTTGGTCAGCTGTACGGAGTAAATGGGTCAGGTGTTCAGTTCAACTATGATGGGGATATTTTATTTGAAACTTCCGATGAAAATGTTGATATGCACGAAGTGAAGCAGATTCCAAGTGGCAATTATATGGGCTGGGTTCCTACCTTTCAGACAGGGCCTATACCGCAGGGTGATTGGACATTTCTTTTTCAAGCCCAGGGATATAATGCAGATGGTATGACCAATGAATTCCCATGGATGGGCATGAGAATTGTAGAATGGGATGATGAAACAGGACAGGAAGTCTGGAGCTGGGATCCCTTTATGCATTTTACTATGGATGACCATGATTTGTATGGAGATATTTGGTGGGGAGCATACTTTGATGGAGCATTTGACTGGATGCACACAAATGCATTTCATTTTGATGCAGAGGAAAGTGTTATTTACGTTTCACATCGCCATTTATCAAGGATCAGTAAAATAGCTTATCCATCGGGAGAAGTAATATGGAATATTGGGATGCCAGGGCAGTATAATACAGGTAGTGATAACATTTGCACTGATTTAGGAAATAGTTTTCAACATAATATTCAACTGCTTGATGATGGAACCCTTCTTTTCTTTGATAATGGGAACTTAAGTGAAATGCTCATGGATGATTCTAACCCTACTACCCGGATCCGTCGGATCAGGGTTATCGATGACAGCTACTGTGAAACGGTCTGGCAGTATGATCTGCCACAGAATCTTTTTGGCCTAGGGATGGGAAGTGTGCAGCTTCTCGATAATGGAAATTACTCAATTTACACATATGGAAATGGCCTTGGACAGGCGGAATGCAGTATTTTTGAAATCACTAGTGATGGAGATATGGTATGGAAAGTTACCGCCCAAAATCAAAATGCAGCCTGGTACAGGGCATATAAAGTTCCTTCCATACATCCAAATGCGTTCAGTGTAGTGGCTGACGGATATACGGTAAATGAAGCTGGAAATGCTATTGAGCTATCTGGTAATACTCTTGATTATACCATTTTTAACAAAAGCGGATAT
>JASMKZ010000061.1 GCA_030748955.1 Fidelibacterota bacterium
ATTTTACGGTGGGAACATTATGTCACGAATTTTTTCACTCTATGGGCGCTCCAGACCTCTATCACTATAATGATACCGGTGCACCTACCTCTGCTGGAGGATGGGATGTTATGGATGGAAGTGCCGATACCCCTCAGTATATGGGAGCATGGATGAAACATAAATACGGCAACTGGATTGACTGCCCCGTAATTTCGCAGCTGGGGATATATCCTCTGCTCCCACTACAATACCAGGAAAGCAGTTGTTTCCGAATTAATTCCCCCAATTCTAACAACGAATTTTTTATCGTGGAATATCGAAAAAAAGAGGGCCTATATGAGGTAAATACTCCAGGGTCCGATGACGGCATGCTGGTATACCGTATAAATGGTAATATTAACGGCAATGCTGATGGACCACCTGATGAAGTCTATGTCTATCGCCCAGGTGGAACAACTACCGATAATGGCAACCTCACACAAGCTGTTTTCAGCGCAGAAACTGGTAGAACAGAAATAAATGATTCTACAGACCCATCCAGCTTTCTTTATGGAGATGAGCCCGGAGGGCTGAATATTCAGGATATTGGCCCTGCTGGAGATATTATTGAGTTTACCTATTGGAATATTTTTATCCAGACGGAAATTGTAGGCATGGAAAATGATACTGATGGAGACGGCATCCTGAATCCTGGTGAATCGGCTCAGATTACCCTCTCTGCTAATATTCTAAGCGCTCCAAGCAGTGCTGAGAATGTTATGGGGGTATTATCTTCTAATCTAGACTGGGTTCATTTTACTCCGTCAGAAATCAATTTCGGCAGTTTGCCTGTAAGTGGCAATACTATAGAAATACAAACCCAGCTCTTACTAGATGATACTGACGCACTTATGCCGGCAACCTTCAGCCTGTCTATAGATGCCAATTTTACTGATGACAACGCCACTATTGATTATAGTGATTCTTTTGAATATGAACTGGATGTAACCCTGAATCAGGCAGGATTTCCTATCTCAACAGCAGAGATCCGCTCCAACCCCCTGGTGATAGATATGGATAATGACGGAGATAATGAGATTATCTTTGGGGATTATAATGGGGTGATACATATCTACAATGCAGATGGGTCTGAGATTATGAACAGCAGCTTCCCTTTCGATACCGGCAACCAGATATGGGGATCAGCCGCATCTGCAGACCTAGATGGGGACGGCTACCTTGATTTTGCTATACCATCAAAATCTAAACACCTGTATATTTTTGACTATATGGGACTGAAGCTCGACTATGAAACAGAAGTCTATCTCATTGGTACCCCGGCTATCGGAAATCTAGATGATGATGAAGGTCTGGAAATCGTTTTTTCAGGGTACTCTTCAAATAACAAGCTTTTTGTTATAAATCTGGATGGAAGTGATGTAAACGGCTTCCCTTTAAATCTTGGAGAAAAGGCAAAAGCCGGCCCTGCCCTTTCTGATTTTAATGGAAATGGAAAGGATGATATTGTACTTGGCACTGATGATGATCATATATATCTCATTTATGATGACGGCAGTACCGCTACCGGATTCCCATTTACTGCCACTGATAAATTTCAGACAGCACCATCAATTGCAGATATAGGTGGAGAGAAAATAATTTTTGCCGGCAATAATGATAATAATCTATATGCCATTAACAGCGATGGCAGCTTACGGTTTTCTGTGCTAACTGGTGATAAAGTGAACATATCTCCTTCTTTTGTCAATCTAAACGGCAATTTATATACAATGTTTGGCTCGAAGGATGATAAGATGTATGCAGTAGATATGGATGGGAATACGCTTTCTGGCTGGCCAGTCACATTGGATGGAAATATAGAAGGAGGCATTGTTTTTTCGGATATAGATGGCGATGTTGAACCTGAAATTCTGGCGATCTCTGAGGCAGGCACTGTTTTTATACTGCACAAAGATGGCAGTCATTACCATCACTTTCCATTGGATAATGGATTGCCATTTACCGGTCCTCCTTTAGTTCTAGATATAGATGACGATGGCGATATGGAAATAATTAGCGGCGCCATGAATAATATCACAGTCATCGATATTAAGGAATCAGGAAGTGCTGGAAACAGCTGGAATATGTTTCGGGGCAATAATAGCCGAACAGGATATTATCTATATAGTGGCGATTCTGAATGTAGTGTGGAATTGGGAGATGTTAACGGAGATACAATAATCAACATCCTGGATCTGGTGCAAATATCTAATTATGTACTTGAAATAAGTACCCCCACCTATGAATGTGCTGCTGATTTTAATGAGGACGGAGTAGTAAATATTTTAGATTTGGTGCAGATAGCAAATTCGATACTAGAAAGTTAATCGTACAAATTATTTTTTAGACATAAAAAAAGCCTAGCTTCTGCCAGGCTTTTTTTATAATAGACAAATTGGATTATCTTAAACCATTGCCGCCTCTTCTTCGGCCTTTATTTCCTTTCCTACGGCGACGCTCTAACCTATTATCATCATCACTAGTATCTTCTGCAAAACAATATTGATTATTATTTTGATCAGATGCTTCAACAGACTTTTGAGCATTACCCCATGTACCGGCGAAAACAAAACCTCCAATTGTTACTGTTAACAAAAATAACTTATACATCCTTACAGCTTACTCCTTCCATTAATAAGTTCAATTACGTTATTGCGTAATTTAGTACACATTTGTAATTAACTGAAAGATATTTTTTAAGGAGAACAAGACTGTGGACCAATGTCAATACAATTTGGAGAATCTTCACACAACTTATTATCTGATAATGAAATATAGATCATATTACAGACACAATCAGAGACTGGACCAGTTAAAATATTATTCTCCAAATATACTCTTTCAATGTTGCAAATCTCACTTGGGATTAGACCTGTTAGTTGATTATACGAAAGTCTCAACATATTTAGATTAGGCAATGTTAATAAATCAATTGGTATTGCCCCCGATAAATTGTTTAAATTTAACTGCAAATTCCTCAACTGTAATAAATTTTCTATAGATTCAGGAATAACCCCTGATAAATTATTATGATATAATTTTATTTCTTCTAATACCAAGCCATCATTAAATGGCGGTATTGTATCAGACAAATGATTACCAAATAAATATAATGTTTTTAATTGAGGTAAATTAATTAACTCAGAAGGAATCCCGCCTTCTAAATCATTATAACTGAGCTTAATCTCTTCCAGCATTGATAAGTTGCCGATTGTTATTGGTATTGTCCCTTTTAATTCGTTATTACTCATATCCAAATATTTTAAATATTCAAGGTTGCTAATACTTTCAGGAATAATTCCGTTTAATTTAGGATTCACATTTTTCATTGGTAATTCTATTAACCGATTTTCATTTTGAGAATCTTTCTCCCAATGAATTTCATCAACAATCTCTATAGGCAATAAATCATTATATGAGTCATATTCATTGATCATATCCAGTAGTACATTCCAGTCAGTTATATTCAAACAGCCTTCATCCGCTTCTGTGCGCCCTTTGCCAATCATATAACCACTTTCACAGTGCTCACTACATTTTTGATATCCAAGCATAATTGCAACACAATCGGGGTATATAGGACATTCCAGATTATTATCAATTTTAAAAGTTATTTTGACTTGACCAAATTGGTCAAAATATTCACATATACTTTCAGGAACACTACCAAACTGACCGAGTTGATTATGATCTAAAAATAATTGCTCGAGACTATTCAAATTCCCAATATTTTCAGGTATTGATTCTAGTTTATTATAATGCAGCCATAATTGTCTCAATGAACCGAGGTTTGTTTCACCAGATCCATCAGTAGCAAAAAGACTGTCAGGTAAGGATACAATTTGATTACCATTTAGCCAAAGTTCTTCTAATGCTGACAGATTACCTATTATAGCAATATCAGCAGGTAGGTCAACAAGCTGATTTTCATTAAGACGTAATTTTATTAGATTACTTAGATTCACAATATTATCTGGCAAATATTCTATATTATTGTTATTAAGCAACAGCTCTTCAAGTTTATTTAAATTCCCTATACTTTCAGGTATTGAACTGATTTGATTGTTTTGAATATATATTCTCTTTAGGTTTAATAAAGAGCCTATTTCGTCAGGAAATTCATTTATAGCATTGTTATTTAATTTTAATTCTGACAGGTTTGTCATATCGCCGAATATTTCGGGAATCGTAGTTATTAGGTTTTTACTTATATCCAGTTTTTCAAGGTTATTTAAATCTCTCATGCTTTCAGGAAGACTGGTTAATTGGTTATCCTGTAAAATCAACTCTTTTAACACTGTTAGATTGCCAAAAGTATTGGGTAATTCTAGATACATTTTTAGCGTCAATACAGTCAGCCTACCCTCTTCATTCCAATCCATACTGGAAAAACTACCTCCCATACCATCATTCCCAGATAAACCCAGTTCAAAAACTTCAATGATACCATTATTATTACCACTATCATCCATCACCGCACTATATTGATCAACATTTCCATTTTCAATATTAAGGTCTATTATATCCTGCAGCACCTTCAAATCAGAACAATTTCTAAGTTCAGGCGCAGCTCCATTATAAGCATAATAATTTGTTGTTCCACTACAGCTTTCATCACAATCATCTAGTCGTGGATATACATCTGAAAAACCCTCTGCATCACAAATACCGCAGGCATCTGTTCTTAAGCAGGCATTGTCCGTTATTTCTCCTGATATTTGATTATATTTATATCCATCAACACAACACTGGTTGCCACAATCCTTATATGCATTACCTTCGCATATTCCAGCACAATCTTCAACAGCTTCATCTCCATTATCAGGTATGCCGTCAGGGCCACCAAATTTACCGTTACAATCATTTGCACAATCATTATCTGGGTCACTATCGCAGGTACCACAATTGTCTTCCACTGCATCACCACCGCAATTACCAGCACAGTCTAATGCAGATGTACAATTGCCATTACAATCTTGATTTATTTCTGGATATGTACAAGGATAATCTGGGTCGTTCATAGTTGCTTCTTCATTATAATTACATGCCTTTGTATCCATACACCCAACAACCTCTGGAGGCAGGGGAGGTTTACAGGCTATAAAGAAAATTAGAATTAAAATAAGGTGTCTCATAATGTTAATGATCATAAATGGCTTAATAGAAAGTATAATAATATCCAGACTATTTGATTAGTATCACTTTTTGAGTATGTGAATAGTTGCCACTTTTCATTTTAATCAAATATATCCCACTGGGATGAGCTGAAGCATACCAGTTTATGCTATACGTGTCTGGTTGTAGTTTTTTATTTATAAGTGTTTCGATGGCTCTACCCTTTATGTCATAAGCGATAATAGTAACCAGTTCATATATAGGAATTGAAAAATCAATCTTGGTAACAGGATTAAAGGGATTTGGATATATACTGCTAAGTGAAAATTTATCTGCTTTTATTAAATCATTTACGGCTAGACAAGTGCTTCCATCACCTCCGCAAACCCCACAATTATCAAATTCGGCGGAACATTCATCTCCAGACTCATATCCGGTTCTTCTGTTATTACCTCGATATAAATTCCAATAGCTCAGGGTACTTCCAGGTGTCTTAATATCATACATTGATAAATGATTGACAGATGCTCCAATTATTTCAAGATCATTATCAGAATCTATATCTATTACAATGGGAGCTGAAATAAAAGCACTATTATT
>JASMKZ010000062.1 GCA_030748955.1 Fidelibacterota bacterium
ATATTCTTTTAATAGGGGTTTAAGGATTGAGCGTTTCTTTTCTAAGGTATCAAGACTCTTAGATTCACTCTTGGACATTGACTCTGTATACCCTGCAATATCCGTAAACATAATTGCAGCAAGTTTTCTTTCAATTGGCATGGGATAATTTAATTAGTATTACCATCAAATCGATAGATTTGAATTTATAATGATATATTACATTCCGTATACTTTTCGCTTTATCTCTCCCTTATAAATCTTTAACTTTCGCCCCTATGAAAATCATGGTTTTCTCTATATTTTTATTTATGGCAACCTTGCTGTATTCAGAAAGTGCACCACCGGGTGCCTTCAGCATTACCCGTATTCACTATGACGGAGGAGGTGACTGGTATGCTGACCCCAGCTCCTTGCCCAACCTATTGGCACATCTGAAAGATCATACCAACATGGCGATCAATCCGCTGGAAAAACGTGCCAAAATCGGTGACGATATTTTTTCTAGAAGCAGTTACCTGTATATAACGGGGCATGGAAACATCAAGTTCAGTGATGAAGAGGCACAAATTCTGCGTGATCACCTGCTGTCAGGTGCTTTTCTCCATGCAGATGACAATTACGGCATGGATAAATCATTCCGGCGGGAAATGAAAAAAGTTTTCCCTGAAAAAGACTGGGTGGAACTCCCCCTTGATCACCCTATTTTCAATATTTTTTATAAATTACCAAATGGGCTCCCTAAAGTCCATGAACATGAAAAAAATCGCCCCCAGGCACTGGGCCTGTTTAACGAAGGTATACTTATGGCTCTGTATACATTTGAATCAGACCTGGGTGACGGATGGGAAGACCCAAGGGTGCATAATGACCCGGAAGAAGTCCGCCAGAGCGCTCTTGAAATGGGAACCAATATTATTCTATACGCTTTAAGCAGATAATGAAAAGCCATTCCATAAAATCATTTATTCAGTTATTCCGCTCACAGCAGGTAAAGAGCAAACTTAATCAGGGATTTGTTCAATTGGCTATTGGTACCATCATTTTTCTTATAACGATGGGCTTATTAGAATCCGTTTTCTATTTTTCCAGCCCTGTTAGATTAATAACTGCTGAATTTTTCTTACTGTTATTTTTTACCTTCACCTTATTTATTTGTCTCCGTTTTTTATTACATTATAAATCTATATTCAATAATAGTAGTAATGAGTTTTTAGCTCAAAGATTTGAAAAAAGAGAACCCAAAATTGGTGACCGGCTTATTAATGCACTTCAGTTAGAAAAATCAATTGAAGCATTAGAGGGTGGAAAAGATTTGGCTGAGCACGCTATTAATAAACTAAACAATGAACTGAAAATAATTCCCGAAGAGTCTCTATATGACCCCGTTTCTCAATCTCTAAAAAAGACTCTCAAGGTATCGCTACTTTTGGGGATCATCATTACATTAATTTTATTTAATTCTCTGCCTCAAGCATTTCAACGTCTCTCTCAACCAAATAAAAACTTTCCCGTTCCTCTACCCTTTGTTCTTAATTCCATGACGGGAAATATGGAAGTATTGGGAGGGGATACACTCACTGTAAGTATTGCAGGTTTTGGAGAACTACCTGATTCTATTCACATTCACTGGGAAGATAAAGACAAAAGCGGGACAGAGGTTGTGGCTGAAAAAAATGAAACTTATCATCATACATTTACAGGGGTTAAACGGGATACTCGCTATTGGGCTGAATATAAATCTCCCTCCTGGATCTCTGCATGGGAAAGTATTACAACAAAACCCGACACCATTTTTGTTGCTGATAGACCAATCGTCCAACAAGTACAATTTACTATTATCCCTCCCAAATATACAGATTTAGAAGAGTATCAACATCCAGGGAATATTACAAACATATCCATTCCGGAGGGCAGTCAAATTAGATTCACAGGAGAATCTTCCAAATTCCTCGATTCTGCGTGGATTTATCTGAATGAAAACCCCAATATATTATATGTTGATGGTAAAAGATTAAGTGGAACATTTCAAATAACAAATAAATATGATGCTACTATTTATGTGCAGGATGAAAATGGTGTAAGAAATTTACACCCTCCAAATTACCGAATTTCTATAATACCAGATTCAGCGCCTGATCTTATTGTACAAAACCCCAACCGTAAATTTGAATTAGACGAATCTAACCTGATTGGGTTTGATATTCAAACTAGTGATGATTATGGCTTTTCTGCTTCCTGGTTAGAATATCGAGTAAAAGCGCCTGATTATCTCAAGCAGGATACCATGTTATACATGCGTGAAATTACTAATCTTCAAAGGGATGTTAAATCTCAGCAATTATATTATGAATGGAACATATCCGAATTTTCATTGGCTCCTGAAGATGAACTGCATATTCAGATAGTTATTGCCGATAACAACACCCTTTCTGGCCCTTCCATCACCCACTCTCCCATTTTAATTGGGCGATATCCTTCTCTTGAAGATCTATTTAATCGTATGGAAGAAGACGAATCTGATGTAGAAGAATATGGAGAGGAAATTCAGATGAATTTGGAGGATGTTCGTGAATTGGTGGAAGAGTTGGAATTGGAACTACTTAAATCTGAAAATGTGAGTTGGGAACAAGAACAGAAGGCTGCAGAGGCATTAGAAAAAATGGATGAAGTATTTGATCAGATTGAACAAATTCAAGAAACCATGCAAAAAATTCAGGAACAGGCAGAACAAAACAATTTAGTTAGTGACGATTTGGTTGAAAAGTTTTCTCAATTTCAGGAATTATTAGATGAAGTTATGACCCCTGAAATGTTGGCTGCTATGGAAAAACTACAGGAGGCCATGGATGAAATGGATCCGCAAAAAATGCTGGATGCTCTGGAAGATTTTGAATTTGATGTGACCGCATTTGAAGAACAACTAGATCGTTTTATTGAAATGTTTGAACTGGCATTAGCAGAACAAAAAATGGATGAAGTTGTAAAAAGGTTAGAAAAATTAGCTGAGGAGCAGGAAGCGATTGTAGAAGAGCTTAATAGAGACGGCGACATGACAACATTAGCATCCCGTGAAAGAAGGCAAGAAGAAAGTTTTAAAACCTTAGAACAAGCGATGAAGGATGCTGCAAATGCAATGGAGGCTCTATCTCCCGATGCTTCACAACAACTCTCAGAACTGGCTGAAAGTGAATTGACAGAAACCACTGCTTCAGATTTAAATGAAGCCCGAACTGAAATGCAAAGCCTAGACTCATCGGGGTCGAAAAAATCAGGAGGTCAAGCCAGTAGCGGTTTAAACGAAATGCTGGAAATTGCCCAAGAAATTCAGTCTGATTTTCAGGAAGATACTGTTGATGAAATGCTACGGAAATTTCTGGCACTCATTCGAAATTTGCTATATATATCTCAAGAACAAGAAAATTTAGTGAAAGAAACTGAAGGGTTACGTTCACGAAGCCCGAAGCTAATTGAAACGGCTGTAAAGCAAGATAAAATTCTCCGGGAGAATCAACAGTTTATGGTTCAGTTAATGGATTTGTCTCGAGAAACCTTTCACATTTCCCCAGAAATTGGAAGTGCCATCGGCAGAACCAAAACTGCCATGGACCGAACTATTTCACGATTGGAACAGAAGCAGACTTCATCAGCCAAAAAGGAAATGAAGAAAATTCTAAAAGGACTCAATGAAATTGCAAATTTACTTTTAGAATCAGCCGATCAAATGCAAATGAGCGGGTCTGGCTCAGGTATGGCTCAATTTATGGAACAGATGGAACAAATGAGCCAGCAGCAGCAGGGCATTAACCAGAGCACTATGAACCTCCCTCAATTAGGCATGATGGCACAACAGCAGATGATGGAACAACTACAAAAACAGCAGGAAGCTCTGAAGCAACAATTGGAGGAACTGTTGGGTGAAAATCCTGGAAAAGAAAGTACTGGAGCAGGAAAAGCAAAAGATGATATGGAAGAAGTTATAGAAGATTTTCGGAGAAAACAGGTAGATCGCAAAACACATGAACGGCAACAGCGCATTTTATCTCGAATGCTCGATAGCCAAAAATCACTCACCCAGAAAGATTATTCTGAAAAAAGGAAAAGCTCAGTTGGTGAAGAAAATATTTATTCGGGACCCACTGGCTTGCCAGTTGATATGGGTGAGCGGGAAATGCTACTTATCAATGCCATGGAATCAGCTCTGCAGGAAGGCCATTCTCGAGAGTACCAAAATATGATGAAACAGTATTTCAGAAGCTTGCAAAGAGGAGAGGGATCAACCAGTGAATAAATTTGTCCCTTTAATTCTTACTTTTTCATTGATTGTCTGTCAAAACCAAAACAATCAGGATGTACTTCAACTAATTCAGCATAAGGCTAAATCCTTACATCAAAATAAAAATCCAGAATTGGAAAATAAATTTTTACAAGCGAAAACATTGGAGCGATCAGGCCTATATGAAGAGGCTTTACTTCTATTTAAAGAAATCAATAGGTCAAACCCTGGAAATACAAAATATTTTCTACCCCTGAAAAAACATCTCAAGCAAACAGAAAGCTGGGATTCTCTATTGGTTTATACCCAATCATATAGTCAAGCCCGGAAAGGTGACTTACAATCTAAAATAGAATTTTTGGATGCATATATATTGATGGAAGAAGAAAATAAATGGAAACCAAGGGCAAATGCTCTAGTGTTGGATTTATCAATAGATGAAAAATCTATTAAAAATATATTTCAGCGTCTGATTAACTCGGGGAAATTAGATTTTACCTATGATCTACTGAGTCAGTATCGCAAGAAAACAGGAAAGAAGGATTTCTACAGTATTGAACTTGGTTCATATTTGGGAATGCGGATGGCTTATGAAAAATCTGTTAGAGAATATCTTTTATTTTTAGAGTATCACCCGCAGCAATTACAGACTATATCTGATCGGATTATGGTATTCCCTGACGATCCACAAATTAATGCAACTATAAAAGCTGTTTTACAGAATTCGTCTATTAATTCATCCCAATTCATTTTGGCAGATTTACAGTTTAAATTGAAAGAATTTGATTTGGCTTTTGAAACACTCATTAAAAATGATGCCACTCCATCAATGTTATTATATTTTGGAAAAGATTTATCTGGCGTGAAGGAATATGTTAGAGCTAACAAAGTATTCACACATATAATTAATTCTACAAAAAATGAAACAATCTTGACCAAAACAATTTTTGAAATTGCAAAGGTATTTGAGTCAAAATTAGTACTTTCTAATTCAGATCTGCCATTGACAGGGTTTTATACCAATAATTCATTTTTTTCATCACCATATCTCCCCGTTCAAGACAATTCTGGAAATTCATTGCAACAAGCTATGGAAATTTATGATTCTCTCCGAGTCACTAATAAAAATGCCCAGGCAGCCTATCGATTGGCAGAAGTTCAGTTCAGGGTATTGGGTGATTTGGATGGGGCTTTGTACCTTTATCAGGAAGCATTAATCCATGGT
>JASMKZ010000063.1 GCA_030748955.1 Fidelibacterota bacterium
GCATGAGTAGACTGATTTCCATAAAGATCTTTAATTTTGTGTGAATCATAATTTTGTTCTGTCCGAATCATAACACCATTTCGGGTAAAGCCACGCATTCTACATTCATGGGTACAGTTGGGGGAACAGATAAATGTAAAACTGTCATCGGATTTATATTGATTACGGTATATTTTTTCCCATCCCCGATTGGGATAATGGGAAAGCGGGTTGTCAATATCTGGAGTCCCCTTCAAGAAAAACATACTGCCGGGCATAGACCACAGCAGACCAGCGCTTCCCAATCCCATGGTGCCAACTTTTAAAAAATCCCTACGATTGTATAATGTATTCGAAGAATTATTTGTTTTATTTCTTTTCATATTTTTTTGTTTATCTGACATAATAAAATTCCCTAATCCTTTAATTTTAATTGATACCAGGTTGACACCATTTTCTGTCCATTGCGGTCATTCTCGCTTCCATTCCAAACTGCAAATCCAATAGGAATAACATCTTCAGTATCTGTATTATTAACAACTTTTATTTGTTTTACATGATTCCATGCAACCATATTGATTGTATTATCTGGAGCCCATCTTTTTTCAATATATGATTGGGCTCTTTTTAATTCTCTATCGGAAAAAGATGAAATAACGTTTTTATTAAACTTTATTTCTTGATCAGACACTGCAGTCATTTCTCTTAGAAAAACAACTCTCCACTTTTCACCATCCCATGTACCTTTTCCTTGAACACGTTGTAATTTATCAGGATTGGTAGTAACAGTTTGAGGGCCTACTGCGCTCACATTTTCCACCGATGAATTTCTCTCTGATCTTGAGTTAATATTCCCAGCATCCCTGCCACCAAGGAATGCCGTGTCGTTGAATTCATTTGGATAATGTTCAACATCTGAATCGCTAACTCTATTTACATAGGCTAACTCTATATTGGAATCTGTATCTGATTTTTTTTGCATCTGCCATTCTGATTTCCAGAACCAGATATCTGTAGGGTGATCTTTAGAGCCCATTCCATGAAAGTCCATAGTCCCATCAATTGAGAATTGGATGGCGGCTGCATCCTGAAAATCCTGCACACGATATAGACTTGTATCTGATGTTATATCATCCCACTCTAATTTAATAGCAATATATTTTGAATTATAGACTGCCTGTACTTCCACCACTTGATAATTGACATTATCACTTTGCCATAACCGTGATATTGGGATTGAATAGGAATCTGCTTTCTCCCAGAATCTAGAGGAAGCATCTAATAATTTATCTGATTTAGTACGCTTACTTACAGCCAGAGCAGTAATTTTGCCATCTACTGGTGGATTTTTTGCTTCTGCTGAAAGTTCGGTTTCTAAACTTTTTACATAGTGTACCAACGACCAGGCAAGTTTATTTTCATCCTCTTTTGGTTTTCCCAATAGCTCGGCGAGGTTGCCATAGGCAGGCATAGGAGTACCATCCATACCACCTACAAACCTTAAATAAAGATCCTGGGCTTCACCGCCCCCTAGGTATACACCGGATGTGAAGTCTCTGGGGATTATTGGGTAGCCCCATGAATCTACCAGTAGATTCGCAGAAGGGCCATCTCCAGTTCCTGTTTCACCATGACATTTATTACATCCTATTTCAGTATAAATTGATTTTCCTAATTTCAATGATTCATCCGTTCTTGATATTTCATCAGGAATCTCAATCGACACTGAATTGCTATTGTTAATATTCCCTAAATCTTTCACGTAGCTGACAATATCTTCCAATTCATGGGGATCTAGAAAATTAAAAGACGGCATGGCAGTTCCAGGCATTCCTTCTCTAATAGTAGTAATTAAATCAGTATCCGTAGGCAGATTACCTGCGGTTGTGCTTCTAATTTTAAATAAACCGCTAGTCAAATCTCTGGGTTTGGGATATAAAAGATAGGATAATTCGCCATCCCCTTTACCATCCAAGCCATGACAGGAAAGACAATATCTTTTATAATGTTGCTCTCCTGTTGCATTTTGAGCAGAGAGAGTACATACTATTACAATAATTAAAATCGTCCAGTTTAGAATAAATTGTATAGAATGCTTACTTATCATATCTTTCCTCATATATTGATTTTACTTTTTCCATATTTATTATATCATAAATAAGATATTATGATCTTATTATACGAATATATGTTATAAGTATCTGTTTATGTGAAACAAATTAGATGTGGTAAATCATACTATTAGCAATGCTAATGTATATGCTAAGCAAGCTAGAAAGGAAGAATTTTGGAGATAAGTTCAGGTATCAAAAATTATTTTATTGCCTTGTCTGCCTCACTATTCCAAGCTGTAAATTACACTATTAGCAACGCTAATATTATGAAGGGTTCTAGATTATATATTGACATATTTAAGGTTTTTCAAGACCTTGTAGCTACTGAGAGTTTTTCAAAGGCAGCTAAAATTAATTTTATCACTCAGTCAGCTGTCAGCCAGCAGATTTCATTTTTGGAAAATTATTTAGGGAAACAGCTGATTATCCGTGGGAAAGGTAAATTTGCCCTCACCCATGAAGGTGAAATTTTTCTGCGTGGTTGCAAAGAAATGCTCCATATTTACCAGATGACAATGGGGAAAATGGATGCACCGCTTGGAGAATTTTCCCAAACAGTAAACATAGAATCTATCTATTCTATAGGATATTACCACCTCCCACCCATGGTAAAATCCTTTATGAAAAAATATAGGCAGATTAACCTTCACTTGGAATACAATCGTTCAGACAGAATTTATACAAATGTCATTCAGGGTCTGTGTGATTTTGGAATTGTTGCATATCCATGGCAGCATCCATTAGTTGATATAAAACAAGGTGAAAAAGAAAAACTGGTATGTGTCTGTGCACCAAAATATCAATTGGCAAGGAGAAATAAAATCAGCCTCAAAGATTTAAATAAAAGAGATTTTGTTGGTTTTATAAAAGAAATCCCTACGCGAAATGCTATTGATGAAATTTTTAAAGACCATGATGTTAAGGTGAATTTTGTTAATAATTATGATAATGTGGAAATATTAAAAAGATCGCTGGAATTGGGAGAATGCTTCTCCCTTCTCCCTGAAAATACTATACAGCAGGAAATTAAAGATAAAACCCTTATTTCAATGCCAATAGCAGAAGGTCCTTTTTTCCGCGAGACAGGTATTATAACAAGAAAAGATAGGCTGCTTTCACAGGCAACCCATACAGTCATTAAACATTTGTCAGCATAATATTTTGGTACCAATTCCTACCAGTCATACCATATTTGATAAATAGTACCATTTTTTTTATTTTTTCTTTAATGGTTCTTTCTTAGTTTTCTTATAATATTTATTTTTACTCTTCTGGTTTTCTTTCTTTATTTCAGATAATTCAATTTTCCTTACTTTTGGCCGATCTTCAGGGGAAGTATCCAGATTGGGAGATTTCTCTGTTAACTGCCAAACTTTAACTTCTACCACTTCTCTACCTGCATACTCAGAAAAATAATCTGTATTTTTGAGCCACTTTTTAAATTGTGGAATATATTTTTTATAACTGGTTTTATTGATTCTACTAAAAAACTTTCTCCAAAACTGATTTTTCTTTGTAAAATATTGATATTCAAAGTTTTCTTCAACCTTTTCATTTTCCTTAAATAAAGATAACTTTTCACCATCTTTAAAAGTAATCTCTGCAATCACCCATTTTTCGTTCCTTAATACAGATGGCGCAAACATATTCCAATGCTGATACATCCTGGGAAAAAGCAAAATACGTTTCATCTTCTGCCTAGGGTTATTATAATGTGTCGATTTTTTAGCTTTCTTCAGTTTTTTTTCTTCTTTTGAAAAATAATGCTGCCATCCCTTATTTACCGATGTAGAATAATCTACTGCTCCAATAAGTAATGTAAATACCACCAAATTTGAAGCAATCCGTATTCCTTTTCTGCCCTTACTAAAAAGTACATTATCTTCTTTAGGCGACGATGAAGTTAAATCCTCATTTACAATGCCACAAGCTGGCAAACCCATGATTTTACTCAAATGGATCCGGTTATTTGATATTACGTCATAAATGTATCCAAAAATCTTTTCCAAACCCGGTATACACAGTATCCAAGAAAAAATAAACCCAAAAGGCAATGTGGAGATAATTCTGGCAAAACCCCTGTGACGGGTCCATACCTTATCTGTTTTGGGATCTAAAACCACAATGGTATTCTTAAGAAGATTGTTAAGATTTTTTGGGTAATTGATTCCCGTTAAACTATCTGCCCATGTTAAACGGGAAAAAACATCCATTCTTTTTATAATACGGGCTATAAAATGACAAAAGCCACAATCCCGGTCATAGAAAATGGTGTATTTCCTATTACAACACCGAGATAACATGGCTTTCATAATATTAATATCTTCCTGGCTCAAAAGTAGAAGAAGAGCCGAAAACATAAACCAACCAAAAAGACCGATACCAAAACAAATTTCAATGAGCCCGTGAAAACCAATAAATGTTATAAACACCATTCTTCTCATCCAAGGCTGAAATATGGGGAACAAAATGGCTATGGGAGCAAATAATTGCGCATGAGGCGCAGCATGGGTCATGAAATATGATAGTTCAAAACTCATATATTGAGAAACCCACTCTCCAATAGGCGTTAGAAAAGTCTCCAGCTGATACGCATAAAATACGGCAGTTCCATCCTTCCACATTGCGGCTGTCTTATTAATACCTGCATAAAAATATATCATTGAGAGCTGAACCAAACAAGCCACATAAGCAAAATGGAAATAGTGAGTAGATCTTGGTATTACTTTCTGGTTCAGGTCATTGACATCATATTCAGGTATTCCACGAAGACTTTTCCGCAATGAGTCTATACTCCAGGATGTTCCAAGTGGCAAAAACATAGTCCATATAAGATAATTATTAGACGTCATATCGCCACCATTTTCTAAAATAACAGCAGCATTATGGATGCTGATAAGTCCAATTGCACATAAAACTTGAAACAATCTCGTACGATATCCTAGTATGAGAAAGAAAAAACAAATAGCGGTGATAATAAAAAATAACTGGACTTCAGTGGATGTCTGAAAATGATCCAGAAGTGTAAAATATTTTATGGAATATTTGCTGGTAACCTGCCTTCTAAAATTCATCCCCGAAGTAGAATAAAATACATCAATGAGATGATATCTTCGCAGAACATCTAAAAGACCCAGAAAACCAAATATTATTCTAAATAATGCAAGAACACGAGTATCTACATACAACCATTTCTGCACATATTTTCGTAAATTAATCACAGTATAATCTAGGATATATATGTCCTTTTATCCTATATTATTAAATAGATGTACTAGGGTGATTTATGCCAATAGTATGATA
>JASMKZ010000064.1 GCA_030748955.1 Fidelibacterota bacterium
ATATACAACTTATGAATATTGGAATGCATTCCCTCGCTCTCCAATGGTTATGGATTTGAATTTTAACGGTGAAAATATTTTTGTCATCAATAACCATTATAAATGCTGTGGAGATGAAATTCTAGATTTTGGAAATGAAGATGACGAAGAATATCGCAGATATTTGGCAAACGAATTGCTAAAAGAATATATTGATTTGAATTTAGCTAACGAAAAAGTGATTTTGGTAGGCGATTTAAACGATGTTCTAACTGATGATTTAGAAAATAATGTATTTCAGATGATATTGAATGACCCAGATAATTATTTGTTCGCTGATTTAGAAATTGCCCAAGGGAATAGTGAAAATTGGTCATATCCTTGGTGGCCTTCACATATTGATCATATTTTGATCACAAACGAGTTGTTCGATGATTTCAATAATGCAAATTCTGATATACAAACTATAAAAATCGATGATTATCTTTATGGTGGATTTGATGAATATTATGAAAATATTTCTGATCATCGCCCAGTAGCACTGAAATTAAATTTTGCTACTAATTCTATATTCGGTGAACAACAAAATTGGGGATTGATTGATCTAGATGAAATAAATGAAGCTTCTGGAATTGTTGCAAGTAGAAAAAATGGAAATGTGTTTTGGACACATAATGATTCCGATGGAGAGAACTGTGTTTATGCATTTAATCAAAATGGTGAAAATTTAGGACAATATTACTTATCAAATTGTACTTTAAGAGATTGGGAAGATATTGCGATAGGACCAAGTGAAATTGATGGAGAATTTTTTATTTATGTCGCAGATATCGGAGATAATTATGCTCAGTATAATGAAAAAAATATATATCGTTTCATAGAACCAAATGTTGACAGTAATCAACAACCACAAATTTTCACAATATCAGAAGTTGAGACTATTTCTTTTGTTTATCCAGACCAACCACGAGACGCAGAAACAATTTTGGTTGATCCGTTAACGCAAGATATTTATGTTGTTTCAAAGCGAGAGGAATTTGTCAATTTATACCGATTGCCTTATCCTCAATCTACAATTGATGTTATTATTCCAGATTTAACAATGTCGCTTGATATCTATCCTGAAGAAGACAATGAGGGTGAACTAGCGTCTTGGGTTGTCGGTGGAGATATTTCCTCTGATGGTCTTGAAATCTTACTAAAATCTTATGCTCATATATTCTATTTTAATAGAAATTCAAATCAAACTATTGAATATGCATTGTCTCAGCCACCCCTTCAAGTTCCATATTTTATTGAGCCACAGGGTGAGGCAGTAGCCTGGCATCATCAAGGTTTTGGATATTTTACTTTAAGTGAAGAAACTTTTGGAATTGATGCACATCTATATTTTTATCCACGAATCGTCGGCTGTACTGACGAAATTGCAGTTAATTATAATCCGTATGCTGATCACGAGGATGGTAGTTGTGAATATTTGGGTGATATTAACTCAGATTCTCTTATCAATGTACTTGATATTGTTTTAGTAGTAGATATAATTTTATCAAATGGGTATAATGAATTAGCAGATTTGAATAATGATAATTTGGTGAATGTCTTAGATATTGTTTTAATGATAACTATTATTTTAGAATGAAATCAATAAAACTAATTCTACTGTTTTCTTTTTTAACGATTCAATTCAGTAATTCTCAGATTTACAATTTTTTTCCCATTGACAATCTTCTTGCTATACTATAGAATGGTCTGAAATTGATTGTGGTGCTGTTGTCGCAGGTGAAGATAGTGTTTATTCCTTTTGTAGTATTGAATGGTGGTATAAGCCTTAACCCCTAACAGCACTTCCTAAATAAACTTTAAAGCCCTGCATTTGTGGGGCTTTTTTATTTCTCGCCTAACCATATTAAGTTTACATATCTAATCAAGGACTAAAATGAAGAAACTTATAATATTATCTATATTAATCACCACATTCCTCTTTGCAGTTGGAGAAGCGGGGGCTATATTCCTATTAATCTCACCTTCACCTACTATTAATGGACTTGGAGGATCAGGGACAAGTGTGCCTACAGAAGATATTTATTCAAGTTATTTCAACCCAGCACAACCTCTTTTACCAAATGGATTAAGTTTTCAATCTTCAGATATGAAGACTGATTGGTTACCCAATATCGCTTCTGATTTAACACTTGAATATGATATAAAAATGATTGGATATAATGGTTTTTCTTTACTTGATAGATATCTTTTACAGTTTTCTATATCCAGAGCCTATACATATCTCAATTTAGGCGAACAGATTGGTATGGATGAGTTTGGAAATCCTACTGGTAACTGGAATAGTTATATGTCAGCAGATGCAATCACTTATTCATTAGGTATAAAGTCTAATAACTTTCCAATTTATTTGGGAATTGGGAGAACGGATAAAGAGGCAACACAAGTTTTATCTGACCAAGTAACTGCTGGTGAAGAAGGTATTGGTACTTCGATAGATGAATTTTATGATTGGGGATTCAGATTTTCAATAGATAATTATAAACCAAGAAAACTTCAAAACGTTGGACTAAGTTATTCATTTGGATATAGTAAATCAAATATAGGTGACCCTATTTCTTTTGTTGATGTCAACCAAGCAGACCCGCCCCCAATAACTTCAAGGCTTGGCATGACATTTGGTGGGGATTTCACTTTTTATAATAATTTAGGAATAAATATTAGATTTGTTAGAGAAGCCGAAGAATTAATGGTTGAAAGAATAGCAG
Source organism: Fidelibacterota bacterium (assembly GCA_030748955.1). Classification (GTDB taxonomy): domain Bacteria; phylum Fidelibacterota; class Marinisomatia; order SCGC-AAA003-L08; family D37C17; genus D37C17. Next base: position 2,748 of record JASMKZ010000064.1, read on the forward strand.
ATGATACTATTGCCAAAGGATACGAGGATAAATATAAAAATGGATTATTAGGAGATATAGATATAGTTAAACATATTATTGATGGAAGGGCTGATGAAGATGTAACCATTCATAAGGGTATGGAAATTAATTTATTCAATTTCTATTCAATCAGAAGGGGTGAGCTCATTGATTTAGAAGGTAAGATTGAAGTTGAGACTGAAGGTTATGGTATTAATTATGGTGAATTGATAATATTTTTATCCTATTTTTTTGAAAATAAATCATTAAGGGAAATGAAAATACTGCAACACTTCAATATCAAATATAATTATTCAAAGGATATAGGAGAACGAGGACATCCAAGAGGCAATACTTCCTACGATGAAATTACTGTATCTATTAAAAATATTGATAATCTTTTTTGGTAAATAATTCATATTCATAAACAATACATAAGGAGAGAAAAATATTATGAAGTATATAATACATGCATTATTAGTTTTTTCATTTGTTCAATCAGCAAATTTACCTGAACCTCCTTGGGATGAAATCAGTATGGGGATAATGGGAGGATCAGGTAACTCAGTAACATTTTTGAATAATAACAAATTGTATGGATTAGACATCCTGACATTTGGTTTTGATCTTAAGGAAGAGAACACTTCTATATCAGCATATATTTTGATGCCAAGAATCGGCAAACGCTTTAATCTCCGTTCTGTAAATAGGCTTAATTCTTATTATAAAGGCGAAATAAATTTAATTATACCTTTTGTATCTATTGATATAGATGGAGAATCTACTACTGAGTTTGAAGATGACATAAAAGACTTTGTGGATATGTTAGGATTCAAACTTGCATATGGTATAGAATATAAGTTTAATGAACAGTTATCATTTTCAACTGATTTTGGGTTTAATTATTTATGGAATAATATAGATATTGAAGGTTCAAATTTATCTGCAAGACTTGGGCATACTTATACCTTGCTATCCTTGAATTACTCCTTAGAATAAACAACCATCTAACCCCTTATAAATAACTGTTATGATTCGCAGGCTAATTATATTATTACTTATTGTTGGGTGTGGCACAGAACCTGAAGATGTGTATGGATGCACAGTTGAGGATGCAGCCACAGATGATGATGGAGGTTGCTTATATGGAGAATATGCTGCCCAACATTGGAGTTTCTCACGCTGGCTGAAAGATTATTATAAATGGTACAATCATGTACCTGGTGACTCAAGTTGGAATTCCATCCGTTCTGTCTTTATTAATTCCAGTGATTCTACTTCTGGCTGTGCCCAGGACCCTACCCAGGGACAATGCTATATGGATATTTGGGATAATAGTCACAGCATTGAATTTACCTGGAATGGCGGCAGGGTTTCAACCAACAATGGAGGAGATTTTCAGCCTATTTATCAAGAACTTTGCGGAAACCAATATATATGGGATACAGCGTGTTTAATTGGAGAAGTGGAATTGAATGATTCAAACGGAGATTCCATTTTTGTCATCAAAGACCACCACTTTTATTATGGTATCGGAAAATATGATATATTTACTGCTGGTTGGGATGATACTGACTCCATATATGTCATTACAAATAATGATGGTAGCAAAACAGCAATGACGCCACATAAATTACATTATAGAGAATTAATGAATATTTCAGAATGACATATACCCTTTTCGGATACCAATTTAGGAAACTGTGAAAACAGAAACCATGTAATTTATTGTAATCATGGAGGTTATAATTTTACGCCGTAGGCCTTTTAAGCCATTGGTCGTGCGTTCGAATCGCACCGGAGTCACACTTCTTCGTTTCACTACGAAGTGCAAGCAAAAGCCTCAATAAATTTCGGGGCTTTTTTGTATTACAAAAATGGTCTAAATGTGTCTACACTTATCCCTGAATATAACTCCCACTGCGAATACTTACCAGAAGCACAGATAGGGAGTTAAGAATGGAAGCATATTCTAATCGCAGCATTTTCCGTTTCTGTTTTAATGCTCCTTTTTGAAACCTGTCCTTAAACCCTTCAAGCTTCAATGCAGAGAATTCCCTTTCTAATGCATGCCAGGAATCATTTATCCTTTTAGACTTCTCCTGAGCTTCCTGAATTTTTTCATGGTAAAGGTCTGCAATTTTTTCGGGTAGATCTCCATATTGTGACTGGAGGGAATCCTTCAATCCATGAAAACGGGCTTTCAAAATGGTGTATTCTTCAACTTTCCTTAAATCTGTAGTAAGACCAAACCAGGAGAGAAATTTGATCATCCACTTGCCGGGGTCAAAATCATACCAGCGGATGCCATTGCGGTAATCCCATTGAAACTTATGGTGGAAGTTATGAAAACCCTCTCCAAATGTAAAAAATGCTACCCACCAGGAATCTCGAGCTGTACTTTCTGGCTCAAAGGGGCGTTTGCCAGCGAAATGACAAAGGGAATTAATAAAAAAGGTAAAGTGATGCACCAAAGTCACTCTAAGGAATCCTCCCCAAAGTAATCCACCAAGGGGTCTGCCGAAAAATGCTCCTATTGCAGCAGGCAGCAGGAAGGATAATCCTATGGCAAGGGGCCAGTAATACTTATGTT
>JASMKZ010000065.1 GCA_030748955.1 Fidelibacterota bacterium
AATCACATGCACCATCAGCAATACCATCACCACCACATACATCACATTCATCATTTCCAATGTTATACCAAGTATATTCATTAGTAACACAAATTAAACTATCATTTATAGTGGGATTATCGATACATTCATAAATCCCCGTTCCTAATAAATCACCACCACATTCACCAGCACAATCAAACTCCAGAGGTTCACCATCATCTCCATCACACCACTGATTGCAACCTACGCCAATTACACAACTATCATCATCATCTGTTGCATCAGCATTATAGTTACAAGCGGTTTCAATAGTACACCCTACAATTACTGGTTTTGGTTCTTCATCACATGAAAATATTAAAAGTAAAATAGCTAGAAGAAGAAAATTAATATATTTGAACATTGTAAATAAACCTCCTAAAATGTTGATGTAAGTCGAGTGACAATCTGCCGTCCCATAATTGCTCCACCTACTAATTCCTTGTGAAGATCATTATTTAGATTTAATGCAGAAATGTTAAAATCAAGATTATCTGTAATATGGTAAGTATAGAATAAATCAATAATATTATAGGGGCCAATAATGCCTGCCCAAATTCCATCACTCCACTTAAACCGGTCAACATGACGGAAGTTTAATATGAAATCACCTATACCTGAAGTTCCCTTAATACTGGCATTCCATTTCCATTTAGGTGCATTTATGGGGTCATTTTTTCTTGTCAGTTCATTATAGAACTCGGTGGTCCCATACCAGGAAACATTGCCGTCAATTATTATATTTTCTGTTAGAAAATGGGTTAAACCAAAATCAAGTCCCTGCATCCAAACTTCGCCATAATTCATGGGGCTTAAAACAATATCAGTTATCTTTCTTGCGTTTCCATGGTCTGAAATAAGAGGATCGCCATTACTATCAACTAATCCCGTTTGAACGAGTTCATATTCACTTAAATTTGTTGCTGAATGAAGTTCATCAACTCCAACAGCAGTCCACTTTCCTTTTAATTCACTCTCAAACGTATCATTCCATTGAGGATATCCATTCTCTTCATTATTCAGGACTTCATAGGGGTGAAATATATCGCCTGGACCGTATGTAACCCCTCCCCATGTACCGCTTGCGTCATCAAACAGAACCCCTCCCCATTCTCCGGGATCTGCCATACAGGGGTCATATGTAGCAGCACCATATGGGCAGTCTCCATTTTTATCATCTAACCAACCAAATTCTTCTGCCCATTCTGCCCAATCCCCATCATCATCCAGACCATTCCAAGCTGTACCATAAGGAGGATTTGTTCCAATATCGTTGATGGGCATTAGCCCTGCAACTTCACCGTAATTATACACTGTTGTAATATCATTTCCATCATCATCAAACTGTCGATTGACAATTAAAGGGGTAATAATGGTTGGGGGACTGAAAAAATCTTCATAATAACTCAGATAATAGTCTAAAGAAAAATGTGTTCTGTTTCCAAGAAATCCCTTATACCCAAATTCAACAGTTTGGATCTTTTCGGTTTTAATGGGGTCAACGTCAGGCAAGTTCATAGATTCTTGCGGTGTATAGAGAACGCCATCTCCATTTAGCTCTGGCACAAAAATAACATACAGTGAAGTATCAAGCGGTGTCATATCTCCTGCTAATAAAGAACCATCTACATGGGTCTTAAAAAAATATGGCGCTCCATCTACCCTTTCATTATATTTATCAAAATACGTTGGGTCATCTAAAGTGCCCATTGTATAAAACGTTTCGCCGTCTTCTGACCAAAACCCCGGTTCCACAACCGAATAACTCTCACTACCAAAACAGGGCTGGCCGACACGGCAGTAGGGAGTTCCATCTTTATTCCCTCTGAGATAAATATTCAATACGCCTGCCTTTGCTATGAACAAATCAGTGAATAAAGTAATAGAATTAGGGGTATTGTGAGCCCTACCATAGGTGAAACGCATGGATGATTTTGAATTAGGTTTATAATTGAATCCAATTTTGGGTGCAAATAATAAGCCTTCAGCAAGTAAATCATGATAGTCAAATCTAGCAGCAGTTATAAGTTCATACCTACTTGTGCCAAAAAGCTCAGTTGTTGTTTGATAATATATACCATATTCATTAGAAGTAGGGTCGTCAAATTCATCCGGTTCATCAATACCATCACCGCATCTCCATATTTTACCATTTTTTAATCGATTCTTCTGGCCATCTGAACATGTATCTTCATCTATTAGGCCATCGCCATCATTATCAATACCATCCTCACCAGAAGGTATCTGATCACCATCATTATCATATCCATTGGGTCCATCATTTAAAATAGTACCAAAGGTCTTGGGCTCAGTTCTGAAATAATCTGCTCCCCATACAAATTTGGTATTCATAGGTTTGAGATCAAAATTGTTCTGAATTTGAAAGGCATAATTTTTTGACTTATCAATTATTCTATTTCCCAAATTATACCCTCGGGTATTTCCACTAAAGCTTTCATTCATATAAAATTGTGAAAACCAGTTTTTATATCGGCTCCTAAGTTGATAAAATTTATATTCAAAACCATCGGCGATATACCGGCCTGTTCCGGTCACCTGCTGTGTTTTGGTCTTTGAATATCCGGATTGAAATGTCATATTAAAATTGGGATTTGGATCATAATCTAATCGGAACTCAACTTTTCTATTATCTATTTCAAAGTCTGGGTAATCACTGAGACCATCTCCATTATTATCTAAAACAACTTGAAAATCATCAAGCAGGTCTGGTGCATTATACAATCCATCATTATTTGTATCCGTATATTCTTCATTGGGGTCTTTTAATCCATTTTCATTCTCATCTATAAAGGGTTCTCCTTCAAAACCAAATAATCCATCTCCAGTATCAAATATACCATCAAATTCTCCTGTGGGACCATCATACTTATCATTATGATTTATATCATCATACTCCTCATACACTATAATAGGTACTCCATTTTCATCTACAACGGGTTGACCGTTATCGTCAAATAATTCATTTGTATGCTTGTATATACCATCACCATTAAGATCTATAAATGGTTCACCCATAAAGCCATCCATGGCTAGCTCACCATCATGTTCACCAGCGTCTCCTGTATTTTCTAATCCATCATGCCCCCAGTCTAATATCACTTCACCTTCATCCCATATACCATTTTCATTCTCATCTATAAAGGGATCGCCCGGCAAACCATCTTGGCCAAAGTCATAGGCAAAAATATCAAATTCTAATTTTACTTTTTCTTCGTTGAAACGATGGTTGCCACGAAGGTCCATTCCATTGTTCCTCCATGTGAGATTGGGCACATAAAATGGATTTATCTTACCATTAATCAATGAATCTTGTCTACCCTCTTTAATTAATATATTATTTTCAATATTTGCTCCCCAGGAGGATTCATCATCAATGATTCCATTACCATCATTATCTACGCCATCATCATTTATATCATTGGAATAATCAATATCTTCATCTATTAGACCATCGCCATCATTATCAACACCATCCGCTACAAAATAATCTTCATCAATGAGACCATCACCATCATCATCATATCCATTCCACCAATCTTCACCAGCCACTCCGTCTCCATCAGGGTCATACCAATGATACCCTGCGTCAGTACAGCTTGCTTGATTTAAAGAATCTATGTTTATATTAGAGCATCCGTGAGAAGGTTCACCATCTCCAATGAGAACCAAGTCACCTTCGTTATTCTCTACCCACTCTGCAAGAAAATCTGTCCCAGGGTTATTATCTTTTCCATCTTTGAAGCGACCAGGTGCGCTAGACCAAGGGTATAGATGTGTTTTATATTCCGTTTCTGAAATAAATGGCCAGTCATAGGCATGAAGATAGAGACCGGATATTTTTATGCTGAAGGCATTGGATAGTTTTTTCGCAAAGCGACCATTTATTTTTCGGAGTTGACGCTCATCATTCGAACCGGATATACTCATAGTGAACCCTTCAGATTTAGCGGGTGGTTTTGAAATAATATTTACCACACCGCTATGGGCATTGGCACCGTACAGAGCGGTTGCAGGTCCTAGTACCACTTCAATCTTATCTACATCGTCCATAGATTGAGGAATGCTACTGTAGTTTATAACACGGAGTGCCGGTATATTGGCAACTCGGCTGTCGCTTAAGGTGAGAAGACGGGTACTAAAACTGCTGTTAAAGCCCCGAATAGATATACTGTAGTTATTAATGCCGCTGGATGTAAAATCAATACCCTTTAGACCCTTGAGATAGGCTCCCATATTGGTGGTAGTCTTTCCCTTGATATCTCTAGATGTAATAATTTCCATGGAGGCAGGGGCTGAGGTTATTTTTTCTTCCCGTTTTTCAGCAGTTACTTTCGTTTCCTGCAGTTCAATGGCAGAGGCTTTGAGAGTAAGGTTTACGGTATATTCTAGATCAGCAGCAACCTGAATTTCTTTCTCAATGGTTTCATAACCAATAAACATTGCCACAATGGTAAAAGAACCAATAGGTACGTCAGAAATAAGATAATCACCGTTTTCGTTAGTAGCTGAGCCCAGCATTGTACCACTGAGCATAATATTGGCACCAATTAGAGGTTCTCCACTTCGAATATCAGTTATTTTGCCTTTAATGGTACTACTGCCAGCAAACCCAGTTGTAAATAGAATAATTAGTAATATTTTTTGCAGTATCCAGTGTGCGTTCATATGCAGTTTATAAATGGGTAATTTGTTAAAATGTGCATCTCTAAAATTACATCTATTATTAAAAATGGATGAAATAAAAAAACCCGCACTAAATAGTGCGGGTTTTTTAATGCTATATCTCTATGTGAGAGTTTATTTTATAAGCATGATCTTTTGGTTTTGAACTACAGAACCAACTTCAGTTTGTACAAAATAAACACCACTAGAGGCATTGGTACCATCCCAAGTAAGAGAATAAGACCCCCTGTCCATTTTACCTTCAGCAATTACATCAACCAATTGACCTGCCATGTTAAATACTTTTACAGAAACATCTGCCTGAGTATGTAAAGCAAGAGTCATTTGCGTTGTTGGATTGAAGGG